>JBMYXX010000010.1:0-26201 GCA_049608805.1 Flavobacteriales bacterium
GATTACGAGCTAAAAGGACATATTACCTTAATCAAATAACGACACTTGACGTGCTAAAAAGGCTTTGAAGGTTTTAACATTTAGGGCTTTTTTGCTTACTGGTATTTGTTAATTCACATTTGTATCTGCTATTCAGAGACTCTGTTTCGAATCTGTGTTTAATTCTTGTCTGGTAGCTGTCGTTTTGTGTAAAGTTTGCCCTGCCAGAAGAGTTCACTTTGCTGATTAAACCAATTAAGGTATCAATGAATTAATCAGCATTCAAGACACCCTTGATTTTGTTCAATAAGAGTAAGCCTCCTTTTGAAATTGTTGAAAAAGTGGCTTTTTTTATTCTTTTGGAGTTCAAAATCGCGGCTTTTGAAAAAGATTTTGCATTTAATCTATTTCCCCTTGTTTTTTGGCAACAAGTTCGTACTTTTGCCGACCCTTAAATAATAGGGTATTGAACTAAAAAAACAACGAAAGCCGCGCCATGCCTACGATACAGCAGCTTGTAAGGAAAGGAAGAAAGACGATTACTAATAAGAGTAAATCGGCTGCATTAGATTCTTGTCCGCAAAGAAGAGGTGTTTGTGTAAGAGTTTACACAACCACTCCAAAGAAGCCAAATTCAGCTATGAGAAAAGTAGCTAGAGTACGTCTTACCAATGGTAAAGAGGTTAACTCTTATATAGGTGGAGAAGGGCATAACCTTCAAGAGCACTCTATTGTATTGGTAAGAGGTGGAAGAGTAAAAGACCTTCCTGGTGTAAGATATCACATTGTAAGAGGTGCGTTAGATACCGCTGGTGTTGATGATAGAATGCAAGGACGATCTAAATACGGGACTAAGCGTCCTAAGACCAAAAAATAATTATAGGAGATGAGAAAGTCGATTCCTAAGAAAAGGGAACTAGTTCCTGACCCAAAGTTTAACGACACGCTTGTAACGCGTTTTGTAAACAGTCTTATGTTGGATGGAAAGAAGAGTGTTGCTCTTCAGGTATTCTATGATGCAATTGCAATTGTAGATGAGAAGTCTGGCGAAGAAGAGAATGGATTGGATGTCTTTAAAAAGGCATTGAATAACATCTGTCCTCCGGTTGAGGTTAAAAGCCGAAGAGTTGGTGGTTCTACATTTCAAATTCCAATTGAAGTTAGACCTAAAAGAAAACTGGCTTTAGGAATTACTTGGATGATTCTTTACGCTCGGAAAAGAAACGATAAGTCTATGGCTAGAAAATTAGCTGCTGAAATTATAGCAGGAGCTAAAGAAGAAGGTGCAGCTTACAAGAAGAAAGAAGATACGCTAAGAATGGCAGAGGCAAACAAAGCCTTCTCTCATTTTAGATTCTAATAAGGTATTAAGGAAGAAGATGGCTGACTTAAAATATACAAGGAACATTGGTATTGCTGCTCACATTGATGCAGGAAAGACTACTACTACTGAGCGTATCCTTTATTATGCTGGTGTAAACCATAAAATTGGTGAAGTACATGATGGTGCTGCAACAATGGACTGGATGGAGCAGGAGCAAGAGCGTGGTATTACCATTACATCTGCTGCTACTACTTGTAACTGGAAGTATAAAGACGATAGTTACAAGATTAACATCATCGATACACCAGGACACGTTGATTTTACCGTAGAGGTAAACCGTTCTTTGCGTGTGTTAGATGGTTTGGTGTTCCTTTTTTCTGCGGTTGATGGTGTTGAGCCACAGTCTGAGACAAACTGGAGGCTTGCTGATAACTACAACGTAACACGTCTTGGTTTTGTAAACAAGATGGACCGTCAGGGAGCTGATTTCTTGAAGGTTGTTGGTCAGGTAAGAGAAATGCTTGGTGGTAACGCAGTTCCGTTACAATTGCCAATTGGGGCAGAAGAGACTTTTAAAGGTGTGGTTGATTTAGTTTACAACCGCGCAATGGTTTGGAATGAGGCTGATCACGGAATGACTTTCGAGGAAGTTGAGATTCCTGCTGATATGGTTGATGAAGTTGCTGAGTGGAGAGAGAAGTTGTTGGAGTCTGTTGCAGATTTCGATGATACACTGATGGAGAAGTATTTCGAGGATCCAGATTCAATTACTGAAACTGAAGTAATCGCTGCGCTTCGTCAAGCATGTATCGCTAATAAAGTGATTCCAATGCTTTGTGGTTCTGCCTTTAAGAACAAAGGTGTTCAGACAATGCTTGATTACGTAATGGAGTTGATGCCAAGTCCGCTTGACATGGACAATATTACTGGAACTGACCCAGATACTGACGAGGCAATTTCTCGTAAGCCAGATGCTAAGGAGCCGTTTGCTGCATTAGCGTTCAAGATTGCTACAGACCCGTTTGTCGGCCGTCTATGTTTCTTTAGAGCATATTCAGGTCGTCTTGATGCTGGTTCTTACGTATATAACATGCGTACTCTTAAGAAAGAGCGTATTTCGCGTATCTTCCAAATGCACGCTAATAAGCAGAACTCAATACCTTTTATTGAGGCTGGAGATATTGGTGCGGCAGTTGGTTTTAAAGATATTAGAACTGGAGATACTCTATGTGACGAGAAGAATCAGATTGTTCTTGAATCAATGAAGTTCCCAGAGCCTGTAATCGGTTTGGCAATTGAGCCAAAGACACAGGCAGATATGGATAAGTTAGGCGTGGCACTAAACAAACTGGCAGAAGAAGATCCAACGTTTGTTGTTCATACGGATGAAGATTCTGGTCAGACAGTAATCTCTGGTATGGGAGAGCTTCACTTGGAGATTATTCTTGATCGTCTTAAGCGTGAGTTTAAGGTTGAATGTAATCAAGGAGCTCCTCAGGTAACTTATAAAGAAGCGATTACTCAAACTGTTTCTCACAGAGAGACCTACAAAAAGCAGTCTGGTGGTCGTGGTAAGTTCGCTGATATTCAGTTTGAGCTTGGACCAGTTGACGAAGATTTCGAAGGAGAAGGTCTTCAGTTTGAAAACAAAATTAGTGGTGGTAACATCCCTAGAGAATTTATTCCTTCTGTAGAGAAAGGATTTAAGATGGCCATGAACAATGGTGTACTTGCTGGATTTAAGATGGATACCTTGAAGGTGACTCTTAATGACGGGTCTTTCCACGCAGTGGATTCAGATGCACTTTCTTTCGAAATTTGTTCTCAGATTGGTTATAAAGAATCTGTGAAGAAAGCAGGTCCTGTACTTCTTGAGCCTATTATGAAGGTTGAAGTTGTAACTCCAGAAGAGAATATGGGAGATGTTATGGGAGACCTTAACAGAAGAAGAGGGCAGATGCAAGGAATGGACAGCAGAGGAACAGCTCAAGTTGTTAAATGTCTAGTTCCTCTTTCTGAAATGTTCGGTTACGTTACGCAGTTGAGAACAATTACTTCTGGTAGAGCAACATCTACAATGGAGTTTGATCACTTCGCACAATGTCCTAAGAACGTTGCAGAAGACGTGATTTCTAAGGTGAAAGGAGAAAAAGTATAATAGTCTGATAAAAGAATCATGACACAGAGAATAAGAATAAAGCTCAAATCGTACGACCATAACTTGGTTGACAAAAGCGCAGAGAAGATTGTAAAGACTGTTAAGTCAACAGGTGCAATTGTAAGCGGACCAATTCCACTTCCAACTCACAAAAAGATTTACACGGTACTTCGTTCAACTCACGTTAACAAGAAATCGAGAGAGCAGTTCCAGTTCAGTTCTTACAAAAGACTGTTGGATATCTATAGTAGTACGGCAAAAACAGTTGATTCTTTGATGAAACTAGAGTTGCCAAGTGGAGTTGAGGTAGAGATTAAAGTATAATCGGTTTTAGAACCATTTAATTAATAGGTCATGTCTGGACTTATAGGAAAGAAAATAGGAATGACGAGCTTGTACAATGAGGCAGGTAAAATCATTCCGTGTACAGTGCTCGAAGTTGAGCCTTGCACAGTTACTCAGGTTAAAACCAAAGAAACTGATGGCTACGAAGCTCTTCAGTTGGGGACTGGGTATCGCAAGGATAAAAGAACTCCTGCTGCAATGAAAGGTCATTTCAAGAAAGCAGGTTCTGACTCGAAACATAAATTGGTTGAGTTTAGAACAGCTGAAAACTATTCTGGATTTGGAGAAGCAGCAGTTTTGGGAGCAGAGCTTTCAGTATCTGACATCTTCGAAGAAGGAGAATATGTTGATGTTGTAGGGCAATCAAAAGGTAAGGGTTTCCAAGGTGTAGTTAAACGTTACAACTTCGGTGGAGTTGGACAAGCTACGCACGGACAGCACAACAGACAAAGACACCCTGGTTCAATTGGTGCAGCATCTTATCCAGCGAGAGTATTCAAAGGAATGAGAATGGGTGGCCAAATGGGAGCAGAGCGCGTTAAGATCCAAAACCTTCAAGTATTGAAGATTGATTCTGAAAAGAATCTATTGGTAGTTAGCGGTGCAGTGCCAGGAGCAAAAGGATCATACATTATTGTAGAGAAGTAATAATGGAATTAGCAGTAGTAGATCAAAAAGGTAAAGCCACTTCAAAGAAAGTGACGTTAAGCAAAGATGTTTTTGGTGTTGAGCCAAATGATCACGCTATATACCTAGATGTAAAGCAATTCTTGGCCAATCAGCGTCAAGGAACATCAAAAGCAAGAGAGCGTTCAGAGATTCGCGGAAGCCGTAGAAAAATCAGAAAGCAAAAAGGTTCTGGTGGAGCTCGTTTCGGGGATATCAAGAACCCATTGTTCAGAGGTGGTGGTCGTGTATTCGGTCCTCGTCCAAAGGAGCACGGGTTTAAACTGAACAAAAAGCTTAAGCAAGTAGCTAGAAAGTCAGCACTTTCTTTAATGGCAAATGATAAAGCCATTACTGTTGTTGAAGACCTGAAATTCGATGCTATCAAGACGAAGTCTTACGCAGAGTTTTTGGGCAATTTGAAGCTCTCAGATAAAAAAACTTTGCTAGTGCTAAATGAGCAGGATAAAAACATATATTTGTCCTCCCGAAATTTAGAGGGCGCGAAAGTCGTAACTGTTTCAGAATTAAACACTTACGGTATTTTAAATGCAAACAATCTTCTTCTTTCGGAGAGTGCGGTTGCAACAATTGAGAAAAGTTTAAGCTAAGAAGCGATGGAAGTTCTAGTTAAACCATTAATTACAGAAAAAATGACCGACCTAGGTGAAAAGCTAGGTCAGTACGGTTTTGTTGTTAATAGAAACGCTAACAAGGTTGAGGTGAAACAAGCTGTGGAAGCTATGTATGGAGTGACTGTTCAGTCAGTTAACACTATGGTTATTCCAGGTAAGAAGAGAAGCAGAAACACCAAAAGCAAGTTTATTGTAGGTAGAACTTCCGCTGTTAAGAAAGCGATTGTTACCCTAGCAGAAGGTGAAACCATCGATTTTTATAGCAATATCTAAGACATCATGGCTGTAAGAAAATTAAAACCAACTACTCCAGGACAAAGGCATAAAGTTGCCTCTACCTTCGAGACCCTTACTACTGATAGACCGGAAAAGTCTTTGGTTAAAGGGCAGAGCAAATCTGGTGGTAGAAACAATACTGGTAAAATGACCATGCGCTACATCGGTGGTGGTCATAAAAGAAAGTACAGAACAATTGACTTTAAGCGTAATAAGGACGGAATTCCTGCAACGGTTAAGTCTATTGAGTACGATCCAAATAGAAACGCACGTATTGCGCTACTTTTCTATGCTGATGGAGAAAAACGATACATCATCGCTCCAAAAGGGATAGAAGTAGGACAGAAGCTTGTTTCAGGAAAAGGTTCAAATCCAGATGTTGGTAACACGCTTTTGTTAAGCGAAATTCCAATGGGTACAGTAATTCATTGTATTGAGTTACGTCCAGGACAAGGAGCTATTCTAGCAAGAAGTGCAGGTTCTTACGCTCAGTTAGTAGCTAGAGAAGGAAGATATGCAACGCTTAAGATGCCTTCAGGAGAGGTAAGAATGATACTTGTTACCTGTAAAGCAACTATCGGAACAGTTTCTAATAGCGATTACAGTTTAGAGGTTTCTGGTAAAGCAGGTCGTTCTAGATGGTTAGGAAGAAGACCTCGTGTACGTCCAGTAGTAATGAACCCAGTTGATCACCCAATGGGTGGTGGTGAAGGAAAGTCTGCTGGTGGTCATCCAAGATCACGTAACGGAGTTCCTGCAAAAGGATACAAGACTAGAAGTTTAGTGAAAGCTTCAAGTAAGTACATAGTAGAAAAAAGAAAGAAGTAATTAGGTAATGGCAAGATCACTCAAAAAAGGGCCTTTTATTGATTTCAAACTCGAGAAACGAGCTTTGGAAGCCCAAGACAGCAGAAAGAAGACTGTGATCAAAACTTGGTCTAGAAGATCAGTTATCAGTCCGGATTTTGTAGGTCTAACCATTGCAGTACACAACGGAAACAAGTTTATCCCGGTGTATGTAACTGAGAATATGGTAGGACACAAGTTTGGTGAGTTTTCGCCAACTAGAACTTACCGCGGACACGGAAGAGGTAAAAAGTAATAAGCTGAATCAGCTCCAAGCTTAAAGCAATGGGAAAGAGAAAAAGACTTATGGCAGAAAAAATGAAGGAAGAGCGCAAGACGCAATACTTCGCTTCATTGAAAAACGTGCCAACGTCACCAAGAAAAATGAGATTGGTGGCCGATATGGTTAGAGGAATGGATGTAGATAAAGCTCTTTACGCTTTAAAACTACACCCGAAAGAAGCTTCTGCAAGACTTGAGAAGTTGTTGCTTTCGGCTCTTTCTAACTGGGAGCAAAAGAATGAAGGAGCTGGTGCAGACACAGCAAATCTTTATGTAAAAGAGATTTCTGTTGATAGCGCGCGTTCTTTGAAAAGACTGCAAACTGCCCCACAAGGTAGAGCGCACAGAATTAGAAAAAGATCAAACCACGTAACACTTGTTTTAGATAGCAAGAACGATTAACGCATGGGACAGAAGACAAATCCGATAGGTAATAGACTGGGTATCATCAGAGGTTGGGACTCCAACTGGTACGGTGGTAAAGATACACCAGCAAACATTGAAGGGGATTACAAAATCCGCAAGTACTTGCGTGCTCGTTTAGCAAAAGCAAGTATCTCAAAGATTATTGTTGAGCGTACTCTCAAGTTAATTACGGTTACAGTAAACACTGCACGTCCAGGTATTATCATTGGTAAAGGTGGTTCTGAGGTTGATAAGCTTAAAGAAGAGTTGAAGAAGATTACTGGAAAAGAAGTCCAAATCAACATCTTCGAGATTAAAAGACCAGAGCTTGATGCACGTTTAGTTGCTGATAGTGTTGCTAGACAGTTAGAAGGAAGAATTTCTTTCAGAAGAGCTGTTAAGATGGCGGTTGCCTCTACCATGAGAATGGGAGCAGAAGGAATTAAAATTCAGGTTGGTGGACGACTTGGAGGTGCAGAGATGGCACGTAATGAAATGTACAAGGATGGAAGAATTCCATTGCACACGTTCAGAGCAGACATCGACTACGCTAACGTTGAAGCTCATACAACTTATGGTCGTATTGGAATCAAGGTTTGGATTATGCTTGGGGACGTTTACGGTAAGAGAGATCTTGCGCCAAACGCAAATCTTCAAAGCAAGAAGCCAGCAAGGTTAGCGAAGAGAGATAGAAGGAAGTAATTAGGTAGAACAGGAAGAACAGCAAAAAGATGCTACAGCCAAAAAGGACGAAGTTCCGTAAACAGCAAAAAATGAAAATGAAGGGGTTAGCCAATCGTGGCAATCAATTAGCCTTCGGTTCATTTGGTATCAAAGCAATGGAAGGTGCTTGGATTACTGCCCGTCAGATTGAAGCTTCACGTATCGCGGTAACGCGTTTCATGAAGAGAGAAGGTCAGGTTTGGATTAAAGTTTTCCCAGACAAGCCAATCACAAAGAAGCCTGCAGAAGTTCGGATGGGTAAGGGTAAAGGTTCTCCAGAATATTGGGTAGCTGTTGTTAAGCCAGGAACCATCATGTTCGAAATTGAAGGTGTTGATATGGCTACAGCAAAAGAAGCATTGAGACTAGCTGCTCAGAAACTTCCAATTGCTACCAAGTTTATGGTAAGAAGAGATTATACTGGCGCCTAAGATTTAAGAGGATAATGGAAAATTCAGTAATAAGAGAGTTATCAAGCGAAGAACTAGTTGAAAGACTGGCAGAGGAGCGTTTGAAACTTGCAAAATTGAAAATGAATCATGCAGTTTCTCCAATTGAGAATCCGCAAGAACTTAAACATGCAAGAAGGTTGATTGCAAGGTTGATGACCGAGCAAACTTCTAGAAGCAAAGTAGCAAGCTGAGATGGAGAATACAGCAAGAAACCTTAGAAAGGAAAGAGTAGGGGTTGTCGTTAGCGACAAGATGGATAAAACCATCACCGTAAGTGTTGAGCGTAAAGTGAAGCACCCTATGTACGGAAAGTTCGTTAAGAAGTCTAAAAGCTTTCATGCTCACGATGAGAAAAATGATTGTGGTATCGGTGATACAGTTAGAATCATGGAAACTCGTCCATTGAGTAAGTCAAAGAACTGGAGATTGGTAGAAATCCTAGAAAAAGCGAAATAAGCCATGGTACAAACAGAGTCAAGACTTAAAGTCGCAGATAATAGTGGTGCAAAAGAAGTTCTTTGCATCCGTGTTCTTGGAGGAACAAGAAAGCGTTACGCTCGCATCGGTGATACCATCGTTGTAACCGTAAAAGATGCAGCCCCGGCTGCAGCTGCTAAGAAAGGAACAGTTTCTAAGGCGGTTGTAGTAAGAACTAAAAAAGAAACTAGAAGACAAGACGGTTCTTATATCCGTTTTGACGATAACGCAGTTGTGCTTTTAAACGCAACTGGCGAGATGAGAGGAACAAGGATTTTCGGTCCTGTTGCTCGTGAGCTGAGAGAGAAATCATTTATGAAGATCGTATCACTTGCACCAGAGGTGCTTTGATATATAGAAGCAAAGCAATGGCAAAGTTTCACGTAAAAAAAGACGACACCGTTAAGGTTATCTCGGGAGAGTCTAAAGGAGAAGAAGGAAAAGTGCTTGAGGTTTACCCATCAAAGAACAGAGCTTTGGTAGAAGGTGTAAACATCGTAAAAAGGCACACAAAGCCTAATGCAACACATCCAAATGGAGGTATTGTAGAGCAAGAGGCCTCTATCCATCTTTCAAACCTAATGTTGGTAGATCCTAAAACAGGAGATGCAACTAGAATTGGAAGAAAAGTGGTAGATGGGAAGATTGAAAGATATTCTAAGAAATCAGGAGAAGTTATTAAGTGATGAGTTCAACACCTACTCTTAAAGAAAAATACCGCAAGGACATCGTTCCTGCTCTACAGGAGAAATTCCAGTACAAGAGCGTGATGCAGGTTCCTAAGATTCAGAAAATTTGTCTGAATCAAGGTCTAGGACAAGCAGTTGCAGATAAGAAAGTCTTAGAAGCAGCTTTAGCAGATATGTCAATCATTGCTGGTCAGAAAGCAGTTTCGTCAATGTCTAGAAAAGACATCTCAAACTTTAAATTGCGTAAGGGAATGCCAATTGGCGCTCGAGTAACGCTAAGAGGAGATAAGATGTACGAATTCTTGGAAAGATTGGTTGCTGTTGCTCTTCCACGAGTTAGAGACTTTCGAGGAATTAACGCGAAAGGGTTTGATGGAATGGGAAACTACAACTTGGGAATTACCGAGCAAATCATCTTCCCAGAGATTGACATCGAGAAAGTGAACAAAATTCTTGGTATGGACATCACAATTGTGACCAGTGCCAAAACAAACGAAGAAGCACACGCACTCTTAACCGAGTTCGGAATGCCTTTTAAAAAGTAAGCTGAGACATGGCTAAAGAATCAATGAAAGCAAGAGAGCGTAAGCGTGCCGCAATGGTAGCGCGTTATGCTGACAAGAGAGCTAGACTTAAGGAGGAAGGCGATTACCAAGCTTTGGCGAGAATGCCAAAGAATAGTGCCGCTATCAGAATGCACAATAGATGTAGTATTACTGGTCGTCCTAAAGGGTACATGAGAGATTTCGGTCTCAGCAGAATTCAGTTCAGAGAAATGGCCAACGCTGGTCTAATCCCTGGAGTTAAAAAAGCAAGTTGGTAAAAAGGAGTTACCGGTTAAGAGCTACGAGTTGTAAAACTCAAAACTCAAAACAGGAAACACGCAGCTAAAGAACAATGACAGATCCAGTAGCAGATTATTTAACTAGAGTTAGAAATGCGATTCAAGCGAATCACAAAATCGTTGATATTCCAGCGTCTAACTTGAAGAAAGCCATCACAAAAATCCTTTTTGAAAAAGGATACATTCTTAACTACAAGTTTGAGGATGAAGGTGTACAGGGCAACATTAAGATTGCGCTTAAATACAATCCACAAACAAAAATCAATGCGATTAAAGGGTTGGAAAGAGCAAGTAAGCCAGGACTAAGAAAATATGCTGGATCGGGAGACCTTCCACGTGTATTAAACGGACTTGGAGTTGCTATCGTGTCAACTTCTAAAGGAGTTATGACAGATAAAGAAGCAAGAGTACAGAACGTTGGTGGAGAAGTTCTCTGCTACGTGCACTAAGAATTGAAAGAAACAGAACGATGTCTAGGATAGGATTAGCACCAATTGAAGTACCTCAAGGAGTTGAGATAACCATAGGTGAAGACAACACAGTTACCGTAAAAGGTTCTCTAGGGGAGCTTACTCAAAAGATTGACCCTTCTATTAAAGTAGAGGTAAAAGACGGTTCGGTAGAACTTGCACGTGAAAACGAGCAGAAGCAGACAAAGGCATTTCATGGTCTTTACCGCTCATTACTGAACAATATGGTTGCTGGAGTTTCTAAAGGATGGGAAAAGCAGCTAGAGCTTGTAGGTGTTGGTTTTAGAGCCAGCAACAAAGGACAGCAGCTTGAACTTGCACTTGGATTCTCGCACAACGTTGTTTTCATGCTACCGGATGAAATCAAAGTTGAGACAGCAATGGAAAGAGGTAAAGCACCTTTGGTAACATTGAAGTCTCATGATAAGCAGCTTATTGGACAAGTTGCTGCGAAGATTCGTTCGTTGAGAAAGCCTGAGCCTTACAAAGGAAAAGGTATCCGATTTGTAGGAGAACACATTAGAAGAAAAGCTGGTAAATCAGCTGCTAAAGCATAAGTAGAAAGAGATGGCTACTAAGATTAAGAGAAATAAAATCAAGAAGAGAATCAGATCAATTGTGTCTGGTTCTGCTGAGAGACCTAGAATGTCTGTATTCCGAAGTAACAAGGAAATCTACGTTCAATTGGTTAACGATTTAGACGGAGCAACTGTTCTTGCTGCTTCATCTGCAGACAAAGGAATTGCGGATGAGAAGGGAACAAAAACAGAAATTGCAACCAAAGTAGGAAAGCTGATTGCCGAAAGAGCTAAGGAAGCTGGGATTGAAAAAGTTGTTTTTGATCGTAACGGTTACTTATACCACGGTAGAGTGAAGGCTTTGGCCGAAGGAGCACGTGAAGAAGGATTGAATTTCTAACCACCATTTAGGACAAAAGATGCAAAGAGTAAAATCAACTGATATTGAACTGAAGGACCGCGTAGTTGGTATTCAGCGTGTAACCAAGGTTACAAAGGGTGGTAGAACATTCAGTTTCTCAGCTATTGTAGTTGTAGGAGACGAGAACGGTGTTGTAGGACATGGTTTAGGAAAAGCAAAAGAGGTTACCGAAGCAATTGCAAAGGGAATTGATGATGCTAAGAAAAACCTTATCCGAGTTCCTATTATTAACGGAACTGTTCCTCACGCTCAAGAAAACAAATACTGTGGAGCAAGAGTATTCATGAAGCCAGCTTCTTTGGGTACCGGTGTAATTGCAGGAGGTGCTATGAGAGCAGTTTTAGAAAGTGCAGGAGTAAAGAACGTATTAGGTAAGTCTAAAGGTTCTTCTAACCCACACAATGTTGTTAAGGCAACATTTGAAGCGCTTAGCGAAATGAGAGATGCTATTGCAGTATCAAACCAAAGAGGAGTAAAACTAGACGTGGTATTCAACGGGTAACCGTCTAAGGAGAAAAAGCTATGGCTAAGATTAAAGTAAAACAAGTAAAGAGCGCTATCAACCGTCCAGCAAGACAGAAGAAAACGCTACAGGCATTAGGCCTAAAAAAGTTAAATCAAGTGGTTGAACACGAAGACAATCCTGCTATTTTGGGTATGGTTGCTAGAGTTAGCCACATGGTAGAAGTTATTAAGTAATTGATAAGGATTTAGAACGATGGGTCTAAGTAATTTAACACCAGCATCAGGTTCTACTAAAAGTAGAAAACGTATCGGACGAGGCGAAGGAAGCGGTCGTGGTGGTACTTCAACAAGAGGTCATAAAGGACAAAAGTCTAGATCTGGTTACAGCAAGAAGATTGGTTTTGAAGGTGGGCAAATGCCACTTCAAAGACGTGTTCCTAAGTTTGGATTTAAGAATCCTTTCAGAGTGGAATACCACGGAATTAATCTCGATACGCTTCAGAAATTGGCAGACGAGAAGAAAGTTAACGCTATTACTCCTGAAGTACTGGTTGAAAACGGTCTTGCTAATAAGAACGACCTGATTAAGATTTTAGGAAGAGGTGAACTCAAAGCTAAGTTAGAGGTAACCGCACACGGTTATTCTGCATCAGCTAAAAGTGCAATTGAAGCAGCTGGAGGTTCAGCAGCAACAGTATAAGAGTAAATGAAGAATTTTTTAAATACACTTCAGAACATCTGGAAGATTGAAGATCTAAGGACGAGAATTCTCAACACCTTAGGTTTCATTCTTATCTACAGACTAGGTTCGTTTGTGGTGTTGCCAGGTTTGGATCCTTCTATGTTGGGAGCCTTACAAGCGCAAACTTCAGATGGTATCCTTGGTCTGTTAAATATGTTCTCTGGAGGAGCGTTCTCAAACGCATCCATTTTCGCATTGGGAATTATGCCTTACATCTCTGCATCTATTGTGTTGCAATTGGCAGGTATGGCGGTGCCAGCTTTGCAGAAATTGCAAAAAGAAGGAGAGAGCGGGAGAAAGAAAATCAACCAGTACACCAGATACCTTACCATTCTTATTACAGGTGGACAAGCTCCTGGTTACATTGCTAACCTTAAGTCGCAACTACCGCTAGACGCATTCTTGGTTTCACCAGAATTGTTCTATGTAACGGCTTGGTTAATCCTTATTACGGGTACTGTATTCGTAATGTGGCTAGGTGAGCGTATTACCGATAAAGGAATTGGTAATGGTATTTCACTCCTTATTATGGTTGGTATTATTGCTTCGTTACCGTTCTCTTTCTTGGCAGAGGTTACTGCAAGATTTAGTCCTGGTGCAGTAGGAGGCCCGGTATTCCTTTTACTTGAATTGGTAATTCTTCTAATTGTAATTGTGTTATCAATACTCTTGGTACAAGGAACAAGAAGAATTCCTGTGCAAGTAGCAAGAGCTGCTATCTCTGGGAGACAAGCCTTACCACAAGGAGGTTCACGTCAGTATATTCCGCTTAAGGTGAATGCTGCTGGTGTAATGCCTATCATCTTTGCGCAAGCAATTATGTTTGTACCTATTACGGTTGCAGGTTTTGCAGAAACGCCTGATAGCTGGTTAGGTCAAATTGGTGCGGCTTTTTCAGACTTTACTGGACTTGCTTACAACCTTACGTTCTTCTTTATGATTATCATCTTCACGTATTTCTATACGGCAATCACCATCAACCCAAATCAGATGGCTGAGGATATGAAGAGAGGAGGAAGCTTTATTCCAGGTGTTAAGCCAGGAAGAAAGACTGCGGAGTACATTGACAACATTATGTCAAGAATTACGCTACCAGGATCTATCTTTTTAGGAATTATTGCAATTCTTCCATCGTTTGCAATGATTGCAGGAATTAACGCGCAGTTTGCACAATTCTATGGAGGAACATCTTTACTGATTATGGTTGGGGTTGTATTGGATACACTACAGCAAATTGAAAGTCATTTGTTAATGCGTCATTATGATGGATTGATGAAGTCAGGAAGAATTAAAGGACGCTCGTCAATGAGCATGTCAGCATAAACAGACATGGCAAAGCAAGCATCCATAAGTCAAGACGGAACGGTAATCGAATCACTTTCGAATGCCATGTTTAGAGTGGAGTTGGAAAATGGGCACGTAATTACGGCTCACATTTCTGGAAAGATGAGAATGCATTACATCAAAATTCTTCCAGGAGATAAAGTAAAAGTTGAAATGAGTCCTTACGATTTAACGAAAGGGCGTATTACATACAGGTATAAATAGTACTGAGATGAAAGTTAGAGCATCAGTTA
This sequence comes from Flavobacteriales bacterium, assembly GCA_049608805.1. Taxonomy (GTDB): domain Bacteria; phylum Bacteroidota; class Bacteroidia; order UBA10329; family UBA10329; genus UBA10329. The sequence continues at coordinate 14,295 of JBMYXX010000010.1, forward strand.
AGAAGAGAAGTGAAGATTGCAAAATCGTCAAGAGAAAAGGACGAGTGTATGTGATCAATAAGAAAAATCCTCGTTTTAAGCAACGTCAAGGATAATCTGTATTAAAAAGTATAGCTAGAAGAAAATGGCAAGAATTGCAGGAATAGATCTTCCAAAAAACAAGAGAGGTGAAATTGGTCTTACTTATATCTATGGTATAGGTAGAGTTACCGCACAGCACATCCTTGATGGATCAAAGATTGACAGAAACAAGAAGGTAGAGGAATGGAATGACGATGAGTTATCGGCTATCCGTGAAGCTATTGGTCTTATTAAGACTGAAGGTGAACTTCGTTCGCTTACACAGATGAACATCAAACGATTGATGGACATTGGTTGCTACAGAGGAATTCGTCATCGTTCTGGACTTCCGTTAAGAGGGCAGAGAACGAAGAACAACTCTAGAACAAGAAAAGGAAAGAGAAAAACTGTTGCCAACAAGAAGAAGGTAACTAAGTAATAATACACTTCGATAATTCGAGGATATGGCTAAGACATCAAAAACAGGAAGAAAAAGAACCGTTAAGGTTGATGCGGTTGGAGAAGCGCACATCAGTGCAACTTTCAACAACATCATCATTTCTCTTACAAACACAAAAGGCGAAGTTATTTCTTGGTCTTCTGCAGGTAAGCAAGGGTTTAGAGGTTCTAAGAAAAATACACCCTACGCTGCTCAAACGGCAGCTGTTGACTGTGCAAAGGTTGCATACGATGCAGGTCTAAGAAAAGTGAAGGTATTTGTGAAAGGACCAGGTGGTGGTCGTGAATCAGCTATCAGAAACCTACATGCTAATGGCATTGAAGTAACTGAGATTGTTGATGTGACGCCACAACCGCACAACGGATGTCGTCCACCTAAGAAAAGAAGAGTTTAATACACGCATTATTTAAGCGAAATGGCCAGATATACAGGACCAAAATCAAAGATTGCACGTAAGTTCGGAGAAGCTATCTACGGACCGGATAAGTACTTGGAGAAGAAAAACTATCCTCCAGGAGCTCACGGAAATAACAGACGAAGAAGAAAGAAGTCTGATTACGGTATTCAGTTGATGGAAAAGCAAAAAGCTAAGTACACTTACGGAATGCTAGAGAAGCAATTCGAGAACTTGTTTAAGAAAGCTTCTGCAAAATCAGGAATTACCGGTGAGGTTCTTCTTCAGTATTGCGAAGCAAGACTAGACAATGTAGTTTACCGTTTAGGGTTAGCTAACTCAAGGGCAGCAGCTCGTCAGTTAGTATCTCACAGACACATTTGCGTTGGCGGAGAGGTTTGTAACATTCCTTCTCGTTCAATTAAGCCAGGAGAAATGGTTTCTGTTCGCGAAAAGTCTAAATCATTAGAGGTAGTAAGCGAATCTTTAGCTGCAAACTCTTGCGATAGCGAGTGGTTGAGCTGGAACCCAGACAACATGACTGGGGAGTTTATGCACTACCCAACTCGGGAAAACATTCCTGAAAACATCAATGAGCAACTCATTGTTGAATTGTATTCTAAGTAATAACTGCTAAAAGGCAACAAATAATCATGGCAATACTTGATTTTCAAAAACCTGACAAAGTAATCATGCTCAACTCTGATGAGCGTGTAGGAGAATTTGAATTCCGTCCACTAGAACCAGGTTACGGTATTACAATTGGTAACGCGTTGAGAAGAATTCTTCTTAACTCATTAGAAGGATTTGCTGTTACATCTCTTAGAGTTGATGGCGCAGATCACGAATTCTCAACTCTTGATGGAGTAGTAGAAGACGTTACCGAGATTGTGTTGAACTTAAAGCAAGTTCGATTCAAAAGACAAATTGATACGCAAGAAAACGAGCGTGTTTCAGTTAGCGTTTCTGGTCAGGATAAATTTACTGCAGGAGATATAGGCAAGTTCATCACAGGTTTTCAGGTGTTAAACCCTGATCACGTAATCTGTCACATGGAAAAGTCGGTTAGCCTTAACCTAGACTTAACTATTGACAAAGGCCGTGGGTATGTTCCTGCTGAGGAGAACAAGCCAGCTAACGCTCCGGTTGGGACGATTGCAATTGACGCAATTTTCACACCTATCAAAAACGTAAAGTATTCTATCGACAACTTCCGTGTTGAGCAAAAAACGGATTATGAGAAGTTGATGATGGAAATTACTACCGATGGTTCAGTACATCCTAAAGATGCATTGAAAGAGGCGGCAAAAATTCTTATTCACCACTTCATGTTATTCTCTGACGAGAAAATTAGACTTGAAGATGAGATTAAGAAGCCAACTGAAGAGTTTGACGAAAATGCAATGCATATGCGTCAGCTTCTTAAGACGAAATTGGTAGATATGGATCTTTCTGTAAGAGCGTTAAACTGCCTTAAAGCAGCAGACGTAGAAACACTGGGAGACCTTGTTTCTTACAACAAGAACGATTTATTGAAATTTAGAAACTTCGGAAAAAAGTCACTTACAGAGCTTGACGATTTAGTACACGCAAAGAACTTGACTTTCGGAATGAACCTTTCGAAGTACAGATTAGACGAAGATTAATTGAACGTTAGAGGACTCCTCTAAACACATTGAGTAATGAGACACAGAAAAGGTTTTAACCATTTAGGAAGAAAGAAGGGGCACAGAAGAGCTATGCTAGCCAATATGGCAAGTTCTCTTATCGTTCATAAAAGAATCACAACTACGTTAGCTAAAGCGAAGGCGTTGAGATCTTACATTGAGCCGCTTATCACTAAGTCAAAGGATGATGCTACTCACTCTAGAAGAGTTGTTTTTAGCTACCTGAACGATAAAGTTGCTACAGCAGAACTTTTTAGAGAGGTATCTCCAAAGGTTGCTGATAGACCAGGTGGATACACTAGAATTATCAAACTAGGAACTAGACTAGGTGATAGTGCTGATATGGCAATGATTGAGTTGGTTGATTTCAACGAATTATTGGTGAAAGAAGCCAAGCCTAAGAAAGCGCGTAGAAGCAGAAGAGGTGGTGCTAAGAAAGCAGCAGATGCTCCAGCTGCTACGGAAGCAAAAGCTGAAGAAGCGCCAGCAGTAGAGGAGAAAGCCGCTGAGGCAGCTCCTAAGGCTGAAGCAAAGAAGGACGATTCTAGTTCTGCTGAAGGAGAAGAGAAGAAGGAAGGATAGTACCTTTTGTATTGAACAAACAAAAAAGCCCGACCAAATTGGTCGGGCTTTTCTTTTGCTCCTATTTTTTCGAATTATTTCGTTCCGTAGATATACTGAAGGAACTCTTTTTTAGTCTCTTCATTTTGGAAAGCACCGGTGTAGCTGGCCGTAACCGTGCTACTTGAAACATCTTCCACTCCACGGAGAGAAACGCACATATGTTTGGCATCAATTAAAACCGCAACATCATCTGTTCCTAACGCCTCTTTTAACTCATTGGCAATCTGAACTGTTAAGCGCTCCTGAACCTGCGGACGTTTAGCGAAATACTCAACCACTCTGTTCAATTTAGACAATCCAACAACTTTTCCTTTGTTGATGTAAGCAACGTGTGCTACGCCAATAATCGGTACAAAGTGGTGCTCGCAAAATGAGTGGACTTTAATGTCCTTTTCCACCAACATCTCTTTATAGTTGTACTTATTCTCAAAGAGTTTAACCGCTGGTTTGCTTTTCGGATTTAGTCCAGAAAAAACTTCTTCTACGTACATTTTTGCCACGCGCATTGGTGTTCCGCTAAGGCTGTCATCAGATAAATCTAAACCAAGCGTATCCATGATAGAAGCGAAATTCTCCGCAATTTTCTCCATCTTTTCCTTATCGGAAATGGCGTGCGGATTTTCCTTCATAGGTGTATCCAGCGAAGTACCAACGTGGTTGTCGCCAACTTCCTGGATTACTTCCAAATCGCTATCCTTCAAATTCAACAAAATTCCGTTCTGTTTCATGTAAAACCACTTTTAACTCCAACTCACTTTTTAGGTGCGGCCGCAGCTTATTCCAAATTACCACCGCAATATTTTCTGCCGTGGGATTCAATTCTTTAAACTCTTCTGTATCAAGATTTAGATTGCGATGATCAAAAGGCTTTTCAACATGTTTGTTGATTAGCGCCTTCAAATCCTTCATATCAATTACGAAACCCGTTTCTGGGTCAATTGTTCCTTTTACACTTACCGTAACCACATAATTGTGCCCGTGGTAATTCGGATTGTTGCATTTTCCGAATACTTCATCGTTCTTTTCTTCCGACCAATTGGGGTTGAAAAGCCGATGCGCGGCATTAAACTGCGCCTTTCTGCTGACGGTTACTTTCATCATCTCACATTATACTCCCACCGACTTTAGCCGATGTTCCATTCCTGTAAGGTGATCCCTGAACTTATCGATGATAATGCGAAACCAGATTGAATACCTGTCTGGATGGTTTTTCGCGTCCGTGAATACCTTAACTAGTGGTACAAATGTACAATCTTCTACCTCGTTGGGATTGAGACTCATTTCTCCATCATAAACTCCGAAGAAAACATGGTCAAATTCATTCTCAACCAATCCATTTTCCACATCCGATTTGTAAATGAAAGAGAACTGCTCTTCCAACTCCGTATCGAATCCCATTTCTTCTTTCAACCTGCGGTGAGCGCACTCCATATTTGTTTCTCCTTCGCGAGGGTGTGTGCAGCAGGTGTTTGTCCAGAGGCCAGCACCATGATATTTGGTTGAAGCACGTTTCTGTAATAGCAACTCGCCCTTCTTGTTGAAAATGAACACCGAAACCGCCCTGTGCAACGCGCCACTTTTGTGCGCTTCAAGCTTCTCCGACAAACCAATTGGCTCGTCTTTTTCGTTTACAAGTATGACTTGTTCTTCTTCCATTCAGACAAAACAAAGGTCGTCAACTTTACGCTGACGACCTCCGAATAAATTGGGTTACGAAACGATTAGTTTCTGTAATCCTTCAAGTCTTTCATTAAAGATTGCTTCGCGAAGTAGATTCTACTTTTTACCGTTCCGATTGGAATGTTCAAATGCTCCGCAATCTCTTTGTACTTAAATCCTTTCAAGTGCATGGTAAAAGGAATTCGGCTGTTGTCATCCAGGGCATCAATCACCTTGGTAATTTCCTTGGTTGCTCTAACGCTCTCTGGAGTTGAATCTACCGTTGCAGGCACAAAATCCAACACATCAACATTATCCTTTGTGGTAATCACGGTATTCGCACGCTTCATCTTTCTATAGCTATTGATGAACGTGTTTTTCATGATGGTGTGCAACCACGCTTTCATGTTGGTGTTTGGCGTGTACTTATCCTGATAAGTAATGGCTTTAACCATTGTTTCTTGAAGAAGATCTTGCGCGTCTTCTCTGTTTTTGGTTAGACTGAGAGCGAAATACTCTAGTACGTCACTCATTTTTAGAAGTCTATCGTTAAATGTTAATGCTGACATGACTTTGTGTATTTTGTTTAACTGTTGTTTCTAATCGTTGGACAAACATACATTTCAATGTTTAAACATTCAAATTTTTGTTCAACTATTTTTCAAGTCTTTTAGACAATCAGTGCGATAACGTTTCCTAAACCTCAGTATTGCCAAGGTTTCTAGCTTAAATGTTAAACAATCTTAAATAGGAATTATCCCTTTTCGATAAGGGAAATGAAGTCGTACGGTGTATGAACCGACTTCACATTCTTGGGCATGGAACAGTCTTGCTGACATACTTGATAACCCGAAGCGAATATGGTTTTGTTGCTGAAGTCTTTCCCCAATTTGTTGAGATAAGTCTCCATTTGTCCGCACGTACCGTTGCCAACAAATGCCGTAACCAAAATATCGGGATTGTGGGCTTGCACGATTTTCACCACATCATCATACGGAACAGATTGACCTAGATAAACAGTTTCAAAACCGCGCCTCTTCATGAGGTAGCGATAGAACAGTAGCCCCATTTCGTGGTACTCTCCCTCAGGTAAGAAAAGGAGTGCTTTTTTCGCATCGGTGTTACTTGGCTGGTAAGCCTGATCAATAGCCACGTACAGCTTTTGAATAATCAGGCTGCTAATAAAATGCTCCTGTGCGGGATTGATATCATCAGTCTGCCACATCACTCCTACTTTCTGCAAGAATGGGTAGAGAACTTTGATAGCCGTTTCCTCGAAGCCAATCTTAAGGGTGCTATCGGCTAGAATCTTTTCAAACCTTCTACGGTCTAACTCAACCATAGCAACCACCAACGTATCAATCTGAATCTGAAACTGGTCCTCCTTGGAATTGAGCCGCTCCAATTCGCCACAAATCTCTTTGTGCTCCAGTTTCGCAATTTTAGAAATTTTGAAACCGTGGTTGTTGAGAATCGCAATGTTCAGAAGTTTCTTCAACTCCGTGTCGCAATAAACGCGAATGTTGGTGCAGGTTCTAGTCGGCTTGATCAGATTATAACGCCTTTCCCAAATGCGTATAGTATGCGCCTTAACGCCCGAAAGCTTTTCAAGATCTTTTATACTGTAATGCGCCATTTGGTTTTCTGCTCTAGCTAACGCGAAACATCCGAAGTTGTTCTACAGCGCTATTAGCTGAGTTTAAATTTGAAGCTAATTTGTTGGTTTTAATCACTTTGAATGGCCGAATTACCAACACACATTCGTTGAATAACTATGTGGTAATATGCTGGACCACAGCCTCTCCATCTATAGCCGCAGAAACGATTCCACCAGCGTAACCACCACCTTCACCGCAAGGAAAAAGACCTTTGATTTGAGGATGTTCTCCGTTTTCATTTCTTGGAATACGAATCGGAGATGACGTGCGACTTTCAACCGCAACGGCAACCGCTTCGTTGGTTAAATAACCGCGCATTTTACTGCCAAAGTCTTTGAACCCAAAGCGCAATCGCTGATGCATGGATTTAGGAAGTACTTCTGAAAGTTGTCTTGAAACCGTTCCAGGTTTGTAGGAGTTGATAGGCAAATCCGAACTCATCCTACCTTCTACTAAATCTGCTAGTCGTTGTGCTGGTGCCGCTTGTGTTCCTCCGCCTGCTTTACAAACGTTTCGCTCTACATATTGCTGATACCGCAAACCCGCCAACGGACCAGCAGAGGCAAATTGCTTGTAATCCGCTGGTTCAACGGGAACTACAATTCCCGAATTAGCAAATGGATTATTCCGCTTGCTTGGGCTCCAACCGTTGGTTACAATTTCTCCTGGTGCAGTAGCGCATGGCGCGATAATTCCACCTGGACACATACAGAATGAATACACACCTCTATCCTTAACCTGACTAACCAAAGCGTAAGCCGCTGGCGGAAGTGATTCGCAATTCACACCATGATATTGAATAGAGTTTATCAGTTGCTGCGGATGCTCTACCCGAACTCCCATCGCAAACTGTTTGGCCTCAATCTCAATTCCTTTTTTGTGCAACAACTCGTAAATATCTCGGGCTGAATGTCCAGTAGCCAGAATGAGCTTTCTGGTTTCAAGTTTTTCTTCCTGATTAATAACAACCCCAGCAATTTCATCATCATTGAGATGAATATCTGTTAGCTTAGAATTGAATCGAACCTCGCCACCACAAGCAATAATTTGCTCGCGTATTTCCGTGATAATCTGTGGAAGCTTATTGGTTCCGATATGCGGATGATTATTGACGAGAATATCATCATCGGCCCCAAACTGAATGAAAGTGCTCAGGATACGATTTACATCTCCTCGCTTCGTGGAACGGGTATAAAGTTTACCATCTGAATACGTTCCTGCTCCTCCTTCGCCAAAGCAATAATTACTTTCTGGATTTACGATGTGCTCCTTATTAATAGCTGCTAAATCACGTCTTCTTTCCCTAACGTTTTTACCGCGTTCTAGAATAATTGGTTTGATGCCTTTTTCAATCAATCGCAACGCAGCAAATAAACCTGCTGGACCAGCACCTACGATTACAACATGTTCTGATTTGGAAATATCTACAAATTCACGTTTCTCAAACTTGGGATGGTGGTCTTCAGGCTTTTCGCCCTTGGCGTAAACCCTTACACGCAAATTGAATTTGATGCTTCTGTTCCTCGCATCAATACTTCTGCGTAACTCTTGAAAGCCAGCCATTTCTGAAACTGGCATTCCAGCTGATCTGGCAACCGCTTGTCGGACGAGTTCTTGGTTGCCGTAGTCTTGGGCAGAAACAATAAGATTTAGGTCTTGCATTGCTGCAAAGAACGGGTTTCCTTATTGGTTTCTTAGAATTTGATAGAGTAGGGGATTTAAATTCTGCACTGTGCTGGTCAATCGGCCTACTAAGAGAATTCCTTACTTTTTTGGCAGTTGTTCTAGCACTCCAAAAGCTTGGTCAATATGCCGCTGACTGTGGTAAGACTGGCCACGTAGCGAATCCACCAATAGCAATCTGACCAACGGAATGGTTGTACCCGTGCATTTGTGCTGAATATCTACAGAACGAGCTTGTTCGTATAAGTCAATTAGCTGAGAATGCTGTTTTATAAACCGCTCTATGGTTTCAGAACCAAGCTTCATCCCTTTCGGATTTAGCTTTTCCATGGCGCTGAGAGGTTTAATGGTCTGCTTCGATTTAGGAGCCAAAGCGTTAACAAAGAAATTGCCCCACCAAGTTTGCTTAAACTTCTTTGGTACAGACTGACTTCTACTTTTCTTAATCACCCTTGCAATCTCAGGAATGTAGTAATCGCCATATAAATTCAAGTGCTCCAGACATTCTAAAGTTGCTAAGGTAAGCTGAACAATTTGGGCGTTCCCCATTCCGCTTTAGGCGGAAAGGGGCGGGCTGTACGCTGTATCCACGCCAAAAGCGTGGGATGCCGCTTCCATCCCTAACGCGGGCGCAACCCCCAGCTCTTACCGAAGAAAGAATTACTATGTCAAACAGAAAAAGATTGCGAGGAATTTCCCAAGGAAATTTCTCGCAATCAAGCTACTATTGAAGTGCCTTAGAATACAAGTTCGCTACCAAAATTTAGCCACCGTTTCCGAGAGAATCTGTAGGCAAACCGCCACCGTTACCGCCACCATTGCCAAGAGTATCTATAGGTAAACCACCTCCATTTCCGAGCGAATCGATTGGAAGGCCACCTCCGTTGCCAAGAGAGTCTATTGGTAATCCGCCTCCGTTGCCAGTTGAATCTATGGGTAAGCCACCGCCAGTGTTTGTTGAATCAATTGGTAGTCCACCACCATTTCCAAGCGAATCTATTGGCAAGCCACTGGTTCCTAAAGAATCAACCGGTAATCCTCCTCCTTGATTTGTAGAGTCTGACCCTGCTTGACTTTGTTGGCTCAAAGGTTCAAATGTCTCTTTCTCACAGCTTCCTAGTAAGACTATGCCGGCTAAGAATAAGCCTACTACAGTTATTGATTTTAATGCTTTCATGACGTTGAAGTTTTCGTTATTGACTGATGCAAATGTTTCAACAATCAAAGGAGTAGAGAATGCCTAACTCTCAATTTCTTACCCCATCAATAGTTTGCTTGGTGTCATTTTTTGATGCCTCGTGGCACAATATCACTCCATTTAGCTATGTGAGGTGTAGGGATTCAACCTGAGGATGGGTGTGGAAATATTTATTTCTTACGTAATCAAAGTAGGACATTGTCTAATGCCATGCGAAGGTTTAACCTGTGCTGAGCCTGTCGTAGTGGGCTTTCCGCTGTAGCTTTTTCTTCCCGATGCTCAGAAAAAGGATGCCGCTTCCTTCCTTAACGCGTGCTACCCACTAACTACAGCGCGCCATTGACAATAAAGCTATTGTTAACGTGATTTGACAATGAATTTATTGTCATCGTTATTGTCAATCAAAGCATCCGTCATTGCGCAGGAGGTACGACTGCGGCAATCTCAATCAAGATACTGCCAAACTGAAACAGATTGCCACGAAATTTTCCAAAACAAATTTCTCGCAATGACGTCACGGTTTGAAAGGTTGGTAAGTCACTCGTCATTGCGAAGAAGGCACGACTGAAGCAATCTCGCTTAATCCAACTCCAAAGTCTCAGAATACAAATCCTTCCATTCAGGATTGAAGGAATTGATTAAAGCTTCTTTCTTTTTCCGTGACCCAGCCTTGATTTGTTTTTCACGAGCAATAGCTTCTTCAATTCGGTGGAAGCCTTCATAATAAACCAGAAACTCCAAATTGTATTTGGCAGAGAATGACTTTTGATAAACATGGTTCTTATGTTCTATAACACGTTTTGGAAGATTAGAAGTAACACCACAATAAATAGTGGTTTTGTTCTTGTTAGTCATGAAATAAACGTAACCGCCTCGTTTCATCTTTCCGAATTTACAAATCCAACCTCAACAGGAGCATCCGTCATTGCGAAGGAGGAACGACTGTGGCAATCTAAATTGATTATTTCCAGTTAGGATAGTCTATGAGAAGGACTATGTCCTCGATTACTACCCGAAGATCATGTTTGATTTTATCCAAATCTGGTTTTTTGGCGCTGAAACGAATGTTATGCGCACTCAAATCGCCAAGGTTTTTAATGAGCGGTAAAGCCTTTCCAGTATTTCGGTTAACTGGCCAATAATTTTGGTTTAAGTATTTGTCGACAAGTTTGGATAGGAAAAAGTAGTGACCATCACTCCCTTTGATTTCAGCCTCCTTTCCATGCTTGCGAAAACACTCAATTATTAGAGCTTCAACAAGTTTACGCACCATGACTAATGATGCATCATAGAGACCCAGATCATAACAAATACATGCTTGTTCAGCAACCTTTACCAAGTATTGTCGAGTATTGTCAAGAATTTCGATTGGAAACAAATCATCCGTAGGCTTTGGCATCGGTTTATTACCTGCTTCCTCGTCAATTTCCTTTTTTCTCGTTGTAGCAAGCTTATATCCAGATGAAGACTTAAGAAATTTTTGAGATCTTCCTCTCTTGGTAAACTTTGATAAATAGGCGGGAATATTCGAGTACTCTGGAATGTGCAATTCCTCGAAATACTTCTGTATATCTCGAGATTTAACTTCATTTTGTTTAAGTATAATCAAGTGATAATAAGCGAGATAATCAATCTGCGCTGAAGCTGATAACTCTTCGAAATTTGATATTCTTTGCACGAAATCGCTACATGTCATAGTCCTGTTGATTAACTGCTAAATCCATTTTCAACATAGATTTCACCATTCCGGGATAATTTCCAGCGTCCATCTTCTGCATCTTCAAACCAAGCATTGCTATTCTTCATATTAATGATGGTTTGTCGTAAATGTTTGGGTCTCTTGGGTAATCCCATGCTACGATATCCGAAGTCGATATTGCCATCGGAAATGCTGTCCTGTCCAATAATTTCATGGAGGTAATAGGCAATTGTTAAAATAACCTTGTTAGTGTTTTTACCAGGTACTTTTTCATCGAAAAGATCTTTTAGCGACTTGGTTTTATGATGAGCATCAAATTTTTCTTGAACAACTGATTTGGCAGCCGAAGAAGATGTCGAGGTTTTCGTAGTCGATGATGAAGACCCCTTGCTACTCTTAGATGCTCCTCCACTTTTTAGTTGGCTCAAATCCCATTTATCGCCATCTCTGGGGGTGAATACGTCCTTGAGATACTGCTCTGCACGTAATTTCCCAGCAGGTCTAAATTCAATAGTGCCTGAATTGACAAGAAAATCTGACTTCATCTTCGAGAACTTATTGCGGTAATTGCTATCATACACTCCGCAATATTCAAGAAGCTTATTTATTACCGTCTTGTTTATTGGTGTTTTATTCGATTTATCGAAATAAAGGATGGTCAAGTATGTTAAGCGAATAGCATAATCAATTTTTCCCGTTGCATTTAGGTTTGTTTCCATTAAATCGAAACGCCCTTCATTCTCCCTAAACAAAGAATTAACTCCATCCTTTTCAATCAGATTTATTGCGTCATTTACTTTCTCGG
>JBMYXX010000011.1:0-25488 GCA_049608805.1 Flavobacteriales bacterium
CATCAACAGCAGTTGCAACGTGAGTTGGATAAACACAAACTGCCGCAACCGTTGGTAAATCGGGTAATGCATCATGCAAATGAACTGCTTTGTAGCACATTTGCCGAACCTTACCTTCCGTGTCTTTTCCTTCTAAAGTGGTAAGGTCGATCATATTCAAAGCCATTTTCAGGCCTTGAATCTTCGCTTCTGTTTTTATGCTTCGAGTTTGAAATCGGGCAACGCGCTCCTCAACCCCAACTTGGTCGATGGGCCGCTTTAAAGCTATAAGTTGATTGTTTGTCATTCTTGATTTTCGAGTGCCAAAGGTAAATAAACCTATATGTGCATTGAATCTAGTCCAATCATTGCCAAAACAAGCAATTACATACCTTTGCGCCCCCAAATGAGCACGCCCGAAAACATCCACACCACCTTTGACCGAATTCTCCAGCGCGAGGACAAGGAATCAATGCTTTCGCAAAAGGGAATGGTAATTTGGATGACAGGCCTTTCTGGTTCAGGAAAGACCACAATTGCAGTAGCATTAGAGAAGCAGCTGGCCGAAAAAGGACTGCTTACTCAAATCTTAGACGGAGACAACATTCGTTCAGGAATTAACAATAACCTTGGCTTTTCTGAAGAAGACCGAACAGAAAATATTCGCAGAATTGCGGAGGTTTCTAAACTGTTTGTGAACTGCGGAGTTGTTACCTTGAATTGCTTTGTAAGTCCAACAAAAGCGATTCGTCAAGAAGCCAAAGAAATTTTGGGGGACGATATGTTAGAGGTGTTTGTAAACACCCCTTTCGAGGAATGCGAAAAGCGTGATGTGAAGGGACTTTACGCCAAAGCACGCGCTGGGGAAATAAAGAACTTTACGGGTTTAGATGCGCCTTTTGAGGCTCCAGAATCTCCATTTGTAAATGTAAAAACCGTTGGTCGCTCGGTAGAAGAGTGTGCCAAACAAATTTATGATGCGGTTATTCCGCTCGTCAAACTATAGTTTATGGAATCATACAAACTATCACACCTTAGAGAACTTGAAGCAGAGTCTATGTTCGTGCTTCGCGAGGTTGCCGCCCAGTTCGAAAACCCGGTTCTTCTTTTTTCTGGAGGAAAGGACTCGATTGTAGTTGCTCACCTGGCTAGAAAAGCTTTTTGGCCAGCAAAAATTCCTTTTCCGTTGATGCACATTGATACGGGTCACAACTTTCCTGAGACCATCGAATTCCGTGATCAGCTGATGGATAAAATTGGAGCACGTTTAATCGTTGCCTCCGTTCAAGAAAGCATTGATCAAGGAAAAGTGGTCGAAGAAAAAGGTTTTAATGCTAGTAGAAATGCATTGCAGATTACACCCCTTCTTGATGCTATTGAAGAGCATAAATTCGATTGTGCTTTAGGAGGTGCAAGACGAGACGAGGAGAAGGCTAGAGCCAAAGAACGATTCTTCTCACACAGAGACGATTTTGGACAATGGGACCCGAAAAATCAGCGGCCAGAGCTTTGGAACATATTCAATGGCAAGAAAAACGTGGGTGAACATTTCCGCGTTTTTCCAATCTCAAACTGGACAGAGATGGATATCTGGCAATACATTTTGCTAGAAGAAATTGAGATTCCCAACTTGTATTTTAGTCATACAAGAGAATGTTTTGAGCGAGACGGTGTGCTGTTGGGTAAAACCGATTTCATTGAAACGCGAGACACAGAGGAGGTAAAACCAATGCAGGTTCGCTTCCGAACCATTGGAGATGCAACATGCACGGGTGCCGTACTTTCTGACGCCTCTACTTTGGAAGACATTATTGATGAGGTTGCTTCTACTAGAGTTACCGAACGTGGTGGAAGATCGGATGACAAGCGGTCTGAAGCCGCGATGGAAGACAGAAAGAAGCAAGGATATTTTTGATTAAGAAAGATGACTGAAGAACAAACAATAGAAAAGTACGACAGCAAGGGTTACCTCGACATGGAGCTACTACGCTTCACAACGGCAGGTAGTGTTGATGACGGAAAGAGCACGCTTATCGGTCGATTGCTTTATGATAGCAAGTCCATTTTCGAAGATCAGATGGAAGCTATTGAAGCAGTTAGCGAGCGTAAAGGTGAGGAGCATGTAAATCTTGCTTTGCTAACCGATGGACTACGGGCGGAACGTGAACAAGGGATTACGATTGATGTTGCTTATCGCTATTTCGCAACGCCAAAACGTAAGTTCATTATTGCTGATACTCCTGGGCATATCCAGTACACCCGAAACATGGTTACTGGTGCATCTACAGCTAATTTGGCCATCATATTGGTAGATGCACGGCATGGAGTAATTGAGCAAACCAAGCGCCATGCTTATATCGCTTCTTTACTTCAAATTCCGCATGTTGTAGTTTGTGTTAACAAGATGGATCTTGAGGATTTCAGTGAAGAGGCCTTCCAGAAAGTCCACAAGGACTTTGAAGATTTCTCTGCCAAGCTTGCTATAAAAGATGTACGGTTTGTGCCAATTAGCGCACTGCTCGGAGACAACGTTGTGGATCGTTCTAAAAACATGGGTTGGTATCAGGGACCAACCCTAATGCACATCTTAGAGAATGTTCATATCGGTAGCGATCAGAATCATATCGATTCTCGCTTTCCGGTTCAGTATGTGGTGCGCCCAATGAGTACTGAGTATCACGATTACAGGGGATATGCTGGAAGAGTTGCTGGAGGGATATTCCGCGCAGGAGACGAAGTTTCTGTTCTTCCATCTGGATTCACGTCAAAGATTAAGGCGATTGATTCTATGAGTGGCCCAGTTGATAAAGCGTTTCCACCAATGAGTGTTACGATGACCTTGGAAGACGACATTGATATCAGTCGTGGAGACATGATTGTGAAGGTGGGAAATCAGCCAAAGCAAGAACAGGAGTTTGACGTAATGGTTTGCTGGATGAATGAAAAACCGTTGCAATTTGGTGGAAAGTATGGACTGAAACACACATCTCGTGATGCACGCTGCATCATTAAGGATGTTAAGTATAAGATGAACATCAATACGATGCAGAAAGTGGAGGATGACAACACTGTTGGACTCAATGATATTGCACGCGTTACTGTCCGAACCACTGTTCCTTTGTTCCTAGATGGATACAGAAAGAATAGAAATACCGGATCGCTTATTCTGATTGATGAAGCAACCAACAATACCGTTGGAGCGGGTATGATTGTATAACTGCAGCGCTCCTTACCACCATCGGTGCATCATGTTCGATGTACGCGCTTTGTGGCGCGTTCTAGGAAAAGTCTACATTCTTTTTTGGTTGGACGCACTATGTTGAAGAGGGGTTCTGTTTTGATTCCGAAAAAGCTTACACAGCACCTTTTTTTTGTGCTTGACGCCCCTTGATTAATACGTAGCTTTGCACTCCCAATTGAGGGTGAAAATGATGAAGCCAAGTTCTAAAATTTACATTGCTGGACACCGGGGTATGGTGGGGTCTGCAATTTGTAGGTTGCTAGAAAAAAATGGTTTCCAAAATATCCTCACTAGAACATCTTCAGAGCTTGATTTAAGAAATCAGACTAGGGTAAACGCATTTTTCGAAACTGAAAAACCAGAATTCGTTTTTCTGGCGGCTGGGAAGGTTGGTGGCATTCATGCAAACGACACATATCGTGCAGATTTCTTGTACGACAATCTGATGATTGAAGCCAACGTTATTCATGCAGCGTATATTAATAACGTTGAGAAGATGGTGTTTCTTGGCTCCTCCTGTATATATCCTAAAATGGCACCGCAGCCATTGAAAGAAGACCACCTACTTACCGGGACATTAGAACCAACAAACGAGCCGTATGCAATTGCAAAAATTGCTGGTATTAAAATGTGCGAAAGTTACAGGGATCAACATGGTTGCAATTTCATTAGTGTAACACCTACTAATTTATATGGAATAGGAGATAACTATAATTTGAAAAGTGCTCATGTACTTCCTGCTTTAATTAGAAAGTTCCACGAAGCGAAGCAAAATGGGAAGCCTTCTGTAGAGGTTTGGGGAACCGGAAAACCAAAGAGAGAGTTTCTTTTTGCCGATGAGGTGGCTGATGCTTGCATTTTTCTCATGCAGAATTATGATGGCAGAGAATTGGTGAATATTGGTGCAGGAGAGGATGTTTCTATTAAAGAATTGGTAGAATTGATTCAGGGTATCATTGGATTCCAAGGTGAAGTTATTTGGAACACCAAGATGCCTGATGGAACCCCGAGAAAATGGATGGATGTTTCTAAGCTGACTCAATTAGGCTGGAAACGAAGTATTGAATTGAGAAGAGGCATTGAAATGACATATGCCGATTTCCTTAAGCAACAAGAATATTACTCAGTATGAGCAAAGTAGCATTAATCACAGGTGTAACGGGACAAGATGGTGCATACCTGTCAGAATTTCTTCTTAAAAAAGGATATGAGGTTCACGGAATAAAGCGAAGAAGTTCGCTTTTTAACACCGATAGAATTGATCACCTCTACCATGATAGACATGAGGACAATGTGCGTTTTCACTTGCACTACGGAGATTTGATTGATTCAATGAATCTTACTCGGATTATCCAAGAAGTTCAGCCAGACGAAATATACAATTTGGCCGCAATGAGCCATGTAAAGGTGAGTTTCGATATTCCAGAATACACGGCTAATGCTGATGGTACTGGAACACTAAGGATTCTAGAGGCTGTTCGTCTTTTAGGGTTGACTGAAAAGACTAAAGTATACCAAGCGTCAACATCTGAACTATACGGTTTAGTACAAGAAGTTCCGCAGAGCGAGAAAACACCATTTTATCCTCGGTCACCATACGCGGTTGCAAAAATGTATGCATACTGGATTACAGTAAACTATCGCGAAGCTTACGGAATGTACGCTTGCAACGGTATTTTGTTTAATCATGAATCTCCGGTTAGAGGAGAAACGTTTGTTACTAGGAAAATCACCAGAGCAACAGCCAAAATTGGCCTCGGAATGCAAGAGAAAATATATCTAGGAAACCTAGACGTAAAACGAGATTGGGGACACGCCAAAGACTATGTAGAGGCTATGTGGCTTATGCTTCAGCAAGAAAAGCCAGAGGATTTTGTGATTGCAACAGGAAAAACAACCAGTGTTCGTGATTTTGTGAGGATGGCTTTTAAGCAGATTGGAGTTGAGCTGGAGTTTAAAGGTGAAGGGGTCAATGAAAAGGGATATGTCGCTTCGGCCACCAACGCAGATTTCCGTTTAGAGGTTGGAAAAGAAGTTATTGCAGTAGATCCAGAGTATTTTAGGCCAACTGAGGTTGATTTGCTTATTGGCGACCCAACAAAAGCAAACACCCAACTTGGGTGGATGCCCAAATACAATCTTCAGCAGTTGGTTGAAGAAATGATGAAGGGCGACTTAGCCATTTTTAGAAAAGACCAATTGTTAAAGAAGAACGGCTACAAAACGATGGATTATTTTGAGTGAAAGACTCACACATCTAATCGGAATTACCATTTTGTAAAAAACCACACACTAAGTATTTAGTCCTGATAATAGAACAATCTCAATGCAAGCACTAGCTGAGGGTATTAGTGAAAGTAAGATAGATTTCCGCGACAAGAAGGTCTTAATTGTCGGAGACTTGATTCTGGATAAATACGTTTTCGGTTCTGTAAATAGAATTTCGCCAGAGGCACCTGTTCCGGTAATTAGAGTTACAAAAAGAAGTGAGGTTTTAGGAGGAGCAGCTAACGTGGCACATAATATTGTGAGCCTGGGAGGTAAAGCACACTTGGTTGGTCTGGTAGGAGAAGATTCGAATGGTGAGTTAATTGCAGATATGCTGGTGGCAAGTAAAGTTGCTTCGAGCCTATACAAAAAGTTGCCTTACACCATGTCGAAAACCAGAGTGGTTGGAGAGCATCAACAAATTGCTAGAATCGATTCCGAACCCGATAACTTCACTCTAGAAGATGCAGATTTAGAACGAATTTTATTCGATTTAGAGAGTTTGATTAGAGAGTTCGATTGCTTGGTAATTTCAGATTATGGCAAGGGCCTTGTATCGAAAGCATTTTCTAGGTCGTTAATTGAGTTAGCAAAGAGTAAAGGGATTCAAACCATCATAGACCCAAAAGGAAGTGATTGGGAAAAATATCGCGGAGCAACCCTAATCACACCAAACCTAAAAGAGTTGTCGGAAGTTGCCCAAAGGGCAGTTAAAAACGAAGACAATGATGTGGTTGCTGCTGCCAAAGAGATTATCAAGACCTATCAGCTATCTTCTTTGTTAGTAACACGGTCAGAAAAAGGAATGACTCACGTTTCAAGCAGGGGAGAATATCATGCAGAAACCGTGAATCAAGAGGTGTATGATGTAAGTGGTGCAGGAGATACAGTGGTTAGCACAATTAGCTTGACAGTTTCGGAAGAGTTTTCAATCCCAGAGCGGCTTCTTTTGGCCAACGTAGCAGCAGGCATTGTTGTAGGTAAAATGGGAACCGCTTCGGTTACTGTGCCAGAACTAATTAGTAGCCTTTCCGCGTACAAAGACACAGTTATTTCCTCTAGAAGTGATATTGCCCAAATAGTGCGCTCCGAACAGGAAAATGGGAAGACCATAGTGTTCACAAATGGTTGTTTCGACATACTTCATAAAGGTCATATTAGTTATTTGGAGAAAGCCAAGTCTTGTGGCGACATTTTGGTGCTTGGCCTTAATAGTGATGACTCCGTTCGAAGACTAAAAGGCATTACCCGTCCTATAAATTGCGAGTTGGATAGAGCGTTCATGCTACTTAAACTTTCGGCTGTTGATTATGTCACCATTTTTGATGAGGATACCCCATTAGAACTAATCAAGTTGTTGAGCCCAGACGTATTAGCAAAAGGTGCGGATTACAAGTTAGAAGAGGTTGTAGGCCGAGAGTACGCAAAAGAGGTTAAGTTGATAGATTTCGTGGAAGGATATTCCACATCAACCATTATTGAAAAATCTAAGAGAAACTGATATGGTTATAGTAACCGGAGGAGCCGGATTTATTGGCAGCAACATTATTAAAGGGCTTAACGATAGAGGAATTGACGATATTCTAGTCGTTGATAATATAGCGGCAACATCTAAATATCTAAACTTGAATGGGCTGAAATTCAAAGACCTGATTCATAAAGAAGAATTTCTTAAAAGATTAGATGAATTTGAAAATGTAGAAACCGTTTTCCACCAAGGAGCCTGCTCTAGCACTACAGAAACGGACGGCAATTATATGCTCCGCAACAACTACGAATACACTAAGTCTATTTTGAAGGCTTGTGTGCGATGGAATGCGAAGTTGTTGTATGCCTCAAGTGCTTCTGTTTACGGAGGTGGTGAAAACGGGTTTACGGAGAAAACAAACTGCGAGTACCCACTCAATGTTTATGCTTCTTCGAAATGGCTCTTCGACAATTACTTAAGAAAGAACTTTTCTAGTTTGAATATTCCTGTGGTTGGATTGCGATATTTTAACGTGTACGGTCCTCAGGAAAACCATAAAGGAAGCATGGCTTCTGTTGCGTTTCACTTCTTTAATCAGATAAAGGAGAATGGAAAAATGAAGTTGTTTGAAGGAAGCGAGGGATTCAGGCGAGACTTTATTCATGTAGATGATGTGGTAAAAGTGAACATGCACTTTCTAGATGCCACAGGTTCTGGAATCTTTAATTGCGGTACTGGTGTGGCAAGAAGCTTTCTAGACATTGCTAATGTGTTCAAAGAAGCGAAAGTTGGCTCTGAGATAAGCTTTATCCCATTTCCTGACCACCTACAAGGCAAGTACCAAGCATATACTTGTGCTAATCTTGAGGCTTTGCGAAATTCTGGATTTAAAGACTCTTTTATGACGCTAGAAGAAGGTATTCAAGCGTACTTTACCACCTTGGAATCTACAGGAGGATATTACCGACAACAATAAACAAATGGACACAAACTCTCAGGTTCAGCACGAACTAACCACACATGGTGAGGTTTGGAAGAAAGTGAACGAATCACTTTCTATTCAAATTGGCCGAGTAGCGGACATCTGCAGTAAGCAACTGCAGGGCGGGAATAAAGTAATACTGTTCGGCAACGGAGGAAGCGCAGCTGATGCTCAACACATTGCAGCAGAACTCAGCGGTAGGTTTAGAACAGAGCGAAAAGCTCTTCCTGGCTTGGCATTAACAACTGACACAAGCGCACTTACTGCTATCGGAAATGATTATGGATATGATGCAGTGTTCAGTCGGCAAGTAGAAGCACTTGCTCAGAAGGGAGATGTGCTAATAGGAATTTCAACAAGCGGAAATAGCGCCAATGTTATAAACGGATTTCTGAAAGGAAAGGAAATCGGTTGCATTTGCATCGGGCTGTCGGGAAGAGATGGTGGTAAGATGAATGACCAAACCGCAGAGAACATAGTCATACCATCAAACGATACTGCGCGAATTCAAGAAATGCATATTCTCATTGGGCATATTATATGCCAGGTAATTGATACCGATTTAAGCTGATGGACAAACCTATTTTCATCCTTGGATGCACAAAGTCTGGAACAACTTTGATGCGGAACCTATTTGACGGTCATCCCGATTTGTTTGTTGTTCCGTTCGAATCACACTTTTTTCAAAATACTGGGAGAGGAATTGAATACAAGTACAGACGCACAATTCCAAAAAAGCTAAGCTTAGAAGAGCAGAAGCAAGGACTGATTGACTGGATAGAATTTTGCAATGTAAGGGACAACCCAATTGCCGATGGTTTTAGCCAAAACAAGTTAAACGTTGAGGCCGCAAGGTCAATGATTCTGGATGCCGATGTAAAGGAAGAAAGAGATTTGGCAGACCTTTATGTCAAAGCAATTTATACTGCAGTTTACGAGAAGCCAATTCCTATGGAATTGAACTACGTTGAAAAATCGGTAGAGAATGCCGAAATGAGTACTGTTTGGAAAAGGTTGTATCCTAATGCAAGGTTTGTTCACATACTTCGAAACCCGTATTCTAATTTAGTTGCGATGCGGAAGTACGGCTCTCATAACAGAGGAGGTGGATTTCCTCGTTTACAGAAGCCTCTACTTGCAATGCAAAATTCATATTACTGGCTATACCGGAATATGCGTGAAATCCCTGGCTATCAAGTGGTTTTGTATGATGATTTGATGAAAGATACAGAGGCGACCATGAAAAGCGTTGCCAAAGCAATGGGTATTGAATTTAAAGAGTCTTTGTTGCAACCAAGCACATTCGGTCAGGCTTGGGGCGGAAATAGCCTGTCTGGAAAATCGTTTAAAGGAGTGTCCAGCAGAAATTTGAATGTTTGGAAGGATGAGATTACTAGCCTAGAGACAGATTTGGTAAATCACTATTTCAAACATGTGCTTGAAGATTTTGGTTTTGAAATTCATCAGGCTAATGGTCGCAAACTAATACCTATAAGAGGTGAATCGGCAAAGGTGTGGCTCTTCAACCGAACGGTAAAGTACTACCTGTAATGGTTAAATCCGTTCGCACAGAGGAGAATTCTTATTCCGATTCCAAAACCCTTTTTAAGCAGTCTGGAATAAGTGGAGCAGGCCGGTTTATTCGGATTTTTCTCAACTATGTGCAGGCGGTGATTTTGACCAACTTGCTTGGCCCAGCGCAATTTGGCATATATGTTCTTGCAAGAAATACCGGTCAAGTGTTTTCGCTTGTCGGAGGGTTAGGCCTTGGACCAACTTTGACAAGGCTAATACCCGCAAGAAAGAATGTGCCACAATATGGGGTAGAGCGTATAATTAAGTACTCTCTCGGGGCAAGTATCGCTGTAAGCATGGCGGTTTCTTTGGTGCTGTATTTGGCAGCAGACGAAGTTGCGATGAGGCTTTTTGATAAAGCGGAATTGGGTACTATTCTTCGATGGTTTTCATTCGCTATCCCTGTTCAATCACTATTATTGGTTGTTTATGGCGTGCTTAGAGGACACAAACTAATCCCTTCAATAGTTCTGGCGGAAAACATCCTATTTCCCATATCAAGCATATCACTAATTCTCCTGCTCAGCTTACTGCTTCCTCCTTTGGCAGCAGCTATTTCCGCGTTTTTTCTGGGACACCTTATTACGTTAATTTATTCAGGTTTCGTTGCCAGTAGATTTACAAAGTTCTTTTCCAAATGGACTTTGATGGGGCCTGTACAAATTCAAGAAAGACAGGAGGTCAATTCCTTTGCAGCTCCACTGCTTTTGTCCAGTTCTGCAGATTATTTGCAGAAATGGGCAGATACTTTCATGTTAGGTATTCTTTCTGGTGCATCCTCGGTAGGTGTTTATGCAGTTTCGATGAGGGTTGGTGGATTTATTCAAATACCATTAACCGCATTTAATATGGTTTTCGCTCCCATGATTTCTGAAATGACCTCGCTTGGAGATATCAAGAGGTTGGCGGATAACTACAAATTGGTAACCAGAACGGTACTCATCCTTAGTCTACCAATTTTTGGTATAGTTGTTCTAGCACCTGTTCAAATTCTATCTGTATTTGGAAAAGCATTTGCCGAAAGCCATTATGCACTAATCTTAATATGTTTTGGTCAATTAATAAACGTATCAGTAGGTTCAACTGGTCAGATGCTCGTAATGACCGGCCGCGCTAAACTTCATCTCTTAAACTCCTTGGTGTTTTTGGTTTTGACTGTGTTTTTAAACTGGTTATTAATTCCGACATACGGAATAATAGGGGCGGCCATAGCAAATATGGTTACTCTAGGATTACTCAATCTAATGCGAGTAGTTCAAATTTATCTGACCCTCAAAATACACCCAATGAGTGTTGGGTTTTTTAAAACATTTGGACTGGCATTTGCATCCCTCGGTTTAGTAGGCTTAGGTTCTTATTGCTGGTTTCCGATGGATGGGTGGATGCCCGCAGTTTTCCGTGTGAGTCTTTTTGTTATTACTTACGGAAGTTTGGTAATTGCTTTCGGGTTAGGCGCGGAAGAAAAGCAACTGATGAAAAAAATTGTTAACAAATTTGCTAAATGGAAGAAGTAAAGACCTTTTTCGTGTTGTCTCTGGGAAGGACAGGCACCAAGTTTTTGTCAAACCTTTTAAATGGTGTGAATGACTTTTATGTGCAGCACGAACCTTGGAAAGCGGACACTGATATTCTTTTTTATTCTTACTCAGGTCAGTTTGATGAAATTGTGAACCAAATGCTCGACAAAAGGTTCAAGACGCTCACCTCTGGTCTTTCTAAGGGTGCAGGTTACGGTGAGTGCAACTCATATTTAAGATACAATGGAATTTGGCTTAAAGAAAACCTCAATGCTCAATTGATTTACACCTGCCGAAACGGGAGAGACTATGTTAGATCAGCGTACCAAAGAACGCTTTATACCGATTATGAGCTACAGTTGTCTATAGTACCAAAGACTGATAATTCTTATGCCAAGAGTTGGGGCAGGCTTAAACGATTTGAGAAAATCTGTTGGTATTGGGCTGAAACAAACCGGCACCTTTATGAAGAGTCTAATGGTAATATATTTCAGATTGAAAAAATACTGACCGATTACAGTTTTTTCCATCGAAGTATTAATGAGCAATTAGGCATCTCAATTACAGAAGAAACTTGGAGTAGGTCTGTGGCAAACCCAAAAAATAGCAGCTCTAAATTGTCAAATATCAAACGTAAAGTGCGGGCAGGATTAAAAGCTAAGGACATTGGTAATACTTTGCCAACGAGCGAGAACTGGTCACAAGAAATGAACATTGCATTTGATAAGATATGCGGACCAGTAATGAAAAATTTAGGATATTCTGCATAAGGTTTATTGACTGCCAAAGTCAACCCTATTCGTGTAAGTTCTAAGTAAAGAGTGATACCTACTTTTGCGATCAAACTGAATAACCATTGAAAAGAGGCCAGTTCATATCGTTAATGTTAGGCACTCTGTTCTTCGCATCATGGTATAATGAGTCTATTTCTGTAGGAGGAAAGGACATTATCTATTTCGGTGAGATTCTGGGCTACATGATACTGCTAGTTGTCGTGTCATTAAGAGGCTGGAAACTTGGGTTCCCAAAAATGATGGCCACACCATTTCTGTTATTGGCACTGTATTTCATAGGCCACCTTGTATACAGTTCTATTTACTTGAGCGGAGGACAAGCTTTGTCTATGTCTAGAGACTTTCTCCTTTACCCACTTCTGGGAATTCTGATTGGGTACAATCTACAATTGACATCCAATAAAGAGCAGTTAGAAAACTCAATACGGG
Source organism: Flavobacteriales bacterium (assembly GCA_049608805.1). Lineage (GTDB taxonomy): Bacteria > Bacteroidota > Bacteroidia > UBA10329 > UBA10329 > UBA10329. Next base: position 12,254 of record JBMYXX010000011.1, read on the forward strand.
CTTATTTCAAGTTTTTATTAGTAATAGCCGTTGCTAACTTCCTCCTTAAGTTCAAACCCATGCAGGAATATGGGCTTATAAACCGACCTGATGGAATGATACTCTCATATTTAGTTTTTGGGTATATGCTAGATATGTATAATAGAAGGCCGACAAATCTCAGCCCGATGAAATTATTGTTCGTACTTATTTTGATCTTCTTCACTTCATCTAGAGGAGTATACCTTGCAGTTTTGTTGTCTTCTGGATTAATTTTTCGGAATAATATGAGACAAATGAGCACTAAGGTTATTCGTGTGGTGTTTTTTGGAGGAGCCGGGCTTGGATTACTACTTGTGGCGCTGCTGAGCTTCGAAAACCCAGTAAGAACTGGGGTTAATAAGTTTACAAACGATATTGTCAATATTAGTGATGGTAATTTGGGTAGTTATGGTGACCAATTCAATACCTTAGGCGGTCGATATTATTTGTATCAATCTGTGTTCAATTTAGGAATGGAATCTCCTATTGTAGGAAAAGGCCTAGGCTTTTCCCAGAAATCGTGGTATTTAGGAGGAGATTATGATACTTACAGAGAAAAAACCCCACACAACTATTATCTAATGCTTTGGTATAAAACTGGGTTAATTGGAATGGTTCTGTTTGCATTCTTTTATTTCAAACTTCTAAAGGCGCTAAAGGAATTAAATCCGGCCGTATTCTATTACAGCGTTGCGGTGCTTATTTACGCTGGGGTAGATGTTATCCTTTTTGGTAATAAACCAGCGATAATCGCATTCTTCGTAATTGCAGGCATGGGCTTGGCTACAAAAAAAGGTGCGTATGCCTAATATATTAGTGTTTTGCGGGGGTGGTATCGGGGATGTGATGATGACAACACCAATGCTAAGAGCCATAAAAACTTCATGGCCAGATGCAACTTTGAGTGTTGCGGTACGACAAACCGTGGCTATTCAGTTACTGGAAGATAATCCATTTGTGGATGAACTTCTGGACATGAATGAGTATACCTTCATTCAACTTGTTAGAGCGGTCAAGTCTAGAGGTTTTGCTTACTGTTTTCATAACCATTCCTGCCAGTCAATTGTTTTTTACGCTGTACCCTTTTTAAGTAGAATACCTGTACGTATTGGCTTCAATAGATATTTGATTAAATCTACTTGGATTAACAGACTGAAGCCCCTCTTGTTAACCGAAAGGTTAACATATGTACCGGATGCCGAATTACGTTCTAGTATGAACTTAAAACTGTTAGCGTTTGTTGATATAGTTTCAGACACAACCGATTATGACCTTTTTATAGAGGACAAATCAGTTCAAACTAACGTTGTAGGCATTCATCCTGGTTGTGATAAAAATGGGTCAATCAAAAGATGGCCAATTAAACGCTTTGTAGAATTGGCTGAGAGGATTGGGGAAACGGGAGCTTCGGTAGTTTTTTTCATTGGCCCTGCCGAAGCAGAAATGCTACCTCAAATAAGGACCAGCGAGTTTGTGTCAGTGAGCAAGCCAAAGTCCCTGAAAGACTTAATTTGCCAGATGAGTACGTGCAGGGTTTTTATTGCCAATGATAATGGCCCAGCTCATCTTGCAGCCGCACTCAAAGTACCCACAATGGTAATTTATGGGCCAACACGTAAAACCGAATTTGTTCTACCCACAAGATATATTGGAATTGAACCCATTGGTTATGATTGTACAAAGTGTTTTCGAGAGAAGGAATGTTATAATCATTCAGCGTGTTTAAATTCCATCAGCGTAAGCGAGGTAATGAATCAGTACATGGGTTTATCGACTAGGTTAAAAGAGGAAGATTAATGCGACATTGTTTTTGTCATAACTAGATGTGCTATACCATTAGATATTAGTTTTAAAACTTTGAACAAGTAAATGCTTACCCAATTAGTTAGATGAAGCACATTATCCTTTTTGATCAAGACCTACAGACTTACCGCGAAGGTGTGTACCGGTTTTTCACCGAAGAGTTCGAGAAAATGGGGTATAAACTCATTGTCCTTTATGATAAAAACCAAAATGATAGGATTATTGCGGCAGACAATATGATGGCTTGTCCGTACTCCTTATTTGGGTTTATAAAAGCCGTTAGGAAATACAGGCCAGAGGTGATTATTCAGTTTGTATGGCTGAGATATATCTTCCTTTTTCCATTTATGATTTATAGCCGATTTGTCGGCAAGAAAATCATTGTCTGGTCTCACGGTATTAACCTGTACAAAAAGGAGCAAAAACTGATGAATCAATTTTACTACTTGCGCCAGCGTTTGGCCAATGCATTGGTTATTTATCATGAAGATCAATTTCAATACATCGTAGCTGACCATTCCAAGGTATTTGTTGCTAGAAACACACTCAACTTTCATGAATTCCCTTCCATTCCCGAGTCTAAACAGGAACTTAAAACCAAGTACGGTCTAGAGAATAAAAAGGTCATCCTTAGTGTTGGTAGAATGAACTTTAATAATAGGAAGGTTGCACATTTATTAGAGTTGGCGAAACGATTGCCACAAGATCAGCAGATTGTCCTTATTGGCCCTGGTATCGAACCTGAGGAAGTTGAGCATGAAAAAATCACCTTTCTTGGAACCATCTACGATCAACAAATCGTAAACGAATATTACAAGTTGAGCGATGTCTTTGTAATGCCCGGAGGTATTGGCCTAGTGGTTAATCAGGCGTTTTACCATGGAATACCTATTGTAATGGAGGATGTAGATCATAGTCCAGAAGCAGGGTATGTGAAACCGGGAGTAAATGGCTACATCTATGGAAAAGGAGACATGAATGATCTTCATTCAAAGGTTCAACAATTACTAAATGATACAGAGTTGTTAAAGTCGTTTTCTAAGGAAGCGAGAAATACAATAGAAACAGAAGCATCCATCGAGAAAATGTTTGATGGATTTAGAAATGCAGTCAAATATGTCAGCAACTAGTTTGGTCGATAAGACCTTGTCTTCCGTAAATAAGTTTGCCTCTTGGCACGAGAAGTTTGGAGATTACTCCTACGATAGGATGGACTTCTTTAGTTCAAAACCAGGGATTCTAACCAAGCGTTTGTTCTATAAGAACAAACTCTTAGGCGCGCCTTTTGCTGCGTTTGCGTTGGCTCAAGAAACGTTAGTGCCATCGCTTCTTAAGCTTTATGCCAAACCAAGAAGAGAAGCAATTGGAGATGGTCATTTTGCCAAAGGTTATCTGAATCTCTACGAGCTAAATGGCGACAAAAAGTATTTAGAAAAAGCGGAAACATACCTCCAAGCACTCAAGGAAAGTTCTTGTACTGGTTATTCGGGAAATTGCTGGGGCTATACGTTCACCTGGGAAACAGCCGCTGGCCTCTGGCCCATGGGAACTCCGCTTATTACGATTACACCGTATCCTTTTTGGGCTTTCAAAAAACATTATGAACTCACCGGAGTCAAGGATAGTCTGGAAATATGTCGGTCAACGGCTGAGTTTGCGCTTAATGATTTGAAGTCTTATGAAGCTCCGAACGGTACTACATGCAGTAGCTACAGCCCGCTAGACGATAGATGGATTGCAAATGCAAATACGTACCGTGCGGCACTTTTGCTGGACGCGTATTCCCTGTTTAAAGACGAGAAATACAAGCTAGCGGCAGAGAAGAACATTGAGTTTGTGCTTTCTTATCAAGGAAGTGAAGGCGAATGGGATTACGAAGTTGTTGGTGATAAAGACCGTTTCATAGATAATTTTCACACCTGTTTTGTGCTGAGAAATCTTTATTACGCCTATAAGGTTAACAAGGACCCAAAGCTGCTGGAAGCTATAAAGAAGGGATATGATTATTACAGGAAGGAGCTTTTCAGAGAAGACAATACACCTATTCATTTCTCAAAAATTCAGTACAACAAGCTGAGAAAGTATGAGATGTATGATTATGCTGAAGGGATAAAACTTGGCGCACTTCTGAAAGATGAGTTTGATGGTGCGTTTGAATTTTCCGAGATTCTTGTAAATGACCTTATCGAGCGGTTTCAACTGAAAAAAGGACATTTCGCAACGCGCGTAACGTCTTTCGGAAACGTACATAAAGTACCTTATTTGCGCTGGCCTCAAGCACAACTTTTTTGTTCGCTTACAGAATATTTACTGGTAAAGAAAAACTGACATGTGTGGAATTTGTGGTGTTGTAGGGCTGGATGGGCAGCATGCCGAAGAGGGTGTTGTAAGGAACATGATGCACGCCATCAAGCACCGTGGTCCGGATGACGAAGGTGTTTACATGAACAACCATGTTGGATTAGGTCATGTGCGTCTGAGTATTATAGATCTTTCTGCAGCTGGACACCAGCCTATGTTTACATCTGATAGACGGCATTTGATTGTCTTTAACGGAGAGATTTACAATTACATCGAGCTTAAAAAAGAGCTAGAATTGGAGTACAACTTCCAAACGAAAACCGATACGGAGGTAATTTTAGCAGCATATCTAAAATGGGGTGAGGCATGCCTAAACCGCTTCAATGGCGATTTTGCTTTCGTAATCTACGACACGCAAACAGAAGAAATATTCGGTGCTCGAGATCGCTATGGTATTAAGCCATTTTACTATACCATTCAGGAGAATAAACTTTACTTCTCGTCAGAAATAAAGTCGTTGGTACCTGTTTTGCCTGCTCGAAATGTGAACAAGGCCGCAGTATTCGAATATGTTGTTTACAACAGAACGGATCAGAATAACGATACTTTTTTCGAAGGTGTTTCAAAAGTGCCTCATGGCCACTTTTTTACCATTAAGAATAAAGAGTTGAAGTTTCACAGATGGTACAACATCTGGGACAAGGTGAGTCCACGAAAAATGACTTCGGAAGAGTACCGGGAAGAAATAAGTTCGTCCATATCGTTAAGACTTAGAAGCGATGTTCCTGTTGGAGTTAGCCTTAGTGGTGGAATAGATTCATCGAGCATCGCGGCATCTCTTATCCATGATTTTGGTCAGAGCAAAATCAATTCTTTTTCTGCTGTTTATGGCAAGCACGAAGAAGCGGACGAAAGCAGCTTTATTGATGAGTTTAAGGGGCAGATGCCCAACATGTACTACACATATCCTGATGGAGAATCGCTTTTTGATGACCTCGAAAAGTTTGTTGTGGCGCATACCGAACCAGTTGCTAGTATTGGGCCGTATGCTCAATTTAAGGTAATGGAGCTGGCAAAAGAGCATGTAAAGGTTACCATTGACGGCCAAGGAGCAGATGAACAATTGGCAGGATATCATTACTTCTTCGGAAGCTATTTCAAGGAGCTTTTAGGAAGTTTAAAGTGGATAAAGTTTGCGAACGAAGCTTCGCAGTACTACAGTAAGCATGGCTCAATTGAAGCGTTTAAATACCTAGCGTATTATTCGGTGCCTATTTCTGTGAAAAAGGCGGTTTCTAAAAACGTTTACGGAAGTATGGACGATGCGTTCTTTCGAGAAAATAAGGACTCATCAGACATCCATTCAAAACTGTATAACCCAAAGACGCTAAACGAGTCTCTTGTTCAGCATTTCGAATACAAATTAGAGCATTTACTTAAGTGGGAAGACCATAACGGAATGTGGTTCTCGTTAGAACCAAGGGTTCCATTTTTAGATCACAATTTGGTTGAGAAAACACTTTCATTAGCTCCAGAAACCAAAATTTTTGAAGGAGAGACCAAACACATCCTGAGGCAAGCAATGGCCGATGTGTTGCCAAAGAAGATTACCCAACGAAAAGATAAAAAGGGCTTTTCGACCCCAGCCGATAAATGGTTTAGACAACCGAAGTTTGAGGAGCTGATTTCCGACCTGTTACATTCACAGTCGTTCAAAGACCGCGGATATTTTGATGTTGCAGATTGCCAGCGTAGGTATTCGCTTCACCTAAAAGGAGAGACCGACATTGCCAAAGACATTTGGAAATGGGTGAATATGGAAGTTTGGCATCGGAAGTTTGTAGATTGATAAAAGCACGGAATTGAGAATACTTATAGATATCAATCACCCAGCACACGTACATCTCTTCAGAAATTTTGCTGGGGAGATGATGAAGCAAGGACATGATGTTTTCTTCACCACAAGAAGAAAAGAAATTTCTCACTTGCTTTTGGAGCGATACGATTTGCCGTATAAAGTGCTCGGTGCCCACTACAAGAGCATGCTTGGTAAGCTTTGGGGAATAATAAAGTATGATTTTTTGCTTGCGCTGGTTGCTCTAAAGTTCAAACCAGATTTGTTTCTGAGCATGGGTTCAATTTATAATTCGCACGTTGCGTTCCTATTCAGAAAGCCAAATATTCTTCTGCAAGACACTGAAAATGCCACGCTTCAGAATAAGCTTTCTTTTCCGTTTTCCGACCTTATCCTGAATCCTAAATGCTACAAATTAAACCTTGGGAAGAAGCAGTTTAAATACGATGGTTATCATGAATTAGCCTACTTACACCCAAATAGATTTACACCAGACTTATCAGTACTGGAAACGTTGGGAGTGAAGCAAGGTGAGCGTTTTATCATTATGCGGTTCGTATCATGGAATGCAAATCACGATGTGAACCACTCTGGCCTGACGGATCAAAGCAAGGTGAAAGCGGTGAAAACCTGCGAGAAGTACGGGAAGGTTTTCGTTACATCAGAAGGAGAACTTCCAGAGGAAATAAAGAAGAATCAGATTAAAATTCCGATAGAAAAAATTCATCATGCAATGGCCTATGCATCGCTTTTGTATGGAGAGAGCGCAACCATGGCTTCCGAGTCAGCAGTACTTGGCGTTCCTGCCATTTTTCTAGACAACGATGGAAGAGGTTATACCGATGAGCAACAAACAGAGTTTGGTTTGGTCTTCAACTTCACCGAATCTTTAGCTGACCAGCAAAAGTCTATAGAAGTGGCAGAAGAGATACTGGCAACCACTAATGCGGAAAACTGGAAGCTGAAGCGAGACAATATGCTCAAAGATCGAATTGACCTGACTGCCTTTCTAGTTTGGTTGGTAAACGGGTATCCCGAAACCAAGGAAGAGCTTTTCGTTAATGGTCAATTACAACGGAAGTTTAAGAATTCGTAGGAAATAAGTGAGTTTGTCTACTGGCTAAGCACGTTTCTTAGCGGAATCATTCCCTTTGGGAGTTCATATGGTTTACATTTGTCGTTAGACTGGAAATGAACGAGAAAAACTCAAGATTAGTTTGGATTTATCTGCTGTATGATGTAAGCATCATTGTAGTCTCATTTCTTGGTAGTATTTACCTAAAGTTTAAATCATTTGATGCAGGTCAGTATTATTTGATTCTTCCATTGATTGTACTGATATGGATTGTTGTTGTACTCAGGTTTACCTCGCAAAACTACTACCTGCGGGTGGGGCTCTACAGGCATTTTAGAAGTCAGGTTTTAGACTTCATGATTTTTGTCGGAATCGTCAGTACTTTAATGTTGGTTCTCGATCTTAAACTTTACTCAAGGCTCGTTTTATTCGGAACAATTTTCCAATTCTTTGTTCTCAGGAACTTGGGAATTTTGATGATTTACAAGTATTTGAGGGTTATGAGGTCTCGCGGCAGGCACGTAAAACGAATGTTGGTTGTAGGAGGCGGAAGGCTTGGAAACGAGCTTTATCAATACTTAAAGCGAGACCCAACTTTAGGGTATTCTATTGTAGGTTTTCTGGATGATAATCCCGTGAAAGCCGTTGTCCCAGAGAAAATGGTGCTGGGTAAACGGTCTGATTTTGAACAGGTTATTCATGAAAAGAACGTGCAAGAAGTCATTCTAGCAATTCCACTTACCGCAACATCCGAGATTAATCAGACAATTGCAACGGCAGAGTTTCATGGTTTGAGAATTAGTATGATTCCAGACTATTACCGTTTGATGGAAAGACCGTTTGAGACTCGGAAAATTGGCCCTTTACCTTTGGTGAGTATTAGAGAGATAGCGTTAGACAACTTGTTGAACAAAGCGCTTAAACGTGGTTTCGATATAATTTTCTCAGGGTTAGCCTTAATCTTCATCTCGCCATTATTGGTTGTTTTATCGGTATTGATAAAACTAGAGAGCAAAGGACCTGTTCTGTATCGGCCAATACGGGTTGGTTTGGGTGGAAATGAGTTTGAATGCCTGAAGTTCAGGTCTATGTTGGTTGACAATAGCCCTGATCATAATACTAAAAGCACGCAGAAAAATGATCCTCGAATAACAAAACTCGGTGCAATTCTAAGAAAGTATAGCCTCGATGAGTTACCACAATTTGTAAATGTTTTTAGGGGAGACATGAGTGTGGTTGGGCCACGTCCGCACCGGACTTTTCTGAACGAGGACATGCAGAAAAAAGTCAAGGGGTACATGATGAGGCATTACATCAAGCCCGGCATTACTGGATGGGCTCAAGTGAATGGTTGGAGAGGCCCTACAAATACCGAGGAGCAAAAGTCGGAACGAACCCGCCATGATCTTTGGTACATGGAGAACTGGACTTTTTGGCTGGACATTCGTATAATTTTAATGACCTTGTTTGGTAAATCTAAAGAAAACGCCTTCTAGCATTTTCGATTGTTTAATCACCATGGTTAACATGGTGAGACACTGACCTATTGAACCAGAGAAACAGCATGTCTAATTGTATAATTTTAAAAAAGGGAATAGTTCTATTTCTAATATTGGCTCTTCACAGTCTATATGGGCAACAAGTATTGGCACAGTCGGTTCCTTATCATATTGAAAACGAACCTGTTTATGAATTTCTAGAAGAGTTGGCTTCGCTTAAAGTTATTCAGCTCAACTCTGCGGTGCTTCCTCTCACCCGCAAGGAGATATTTTCATTACTAGATGAGGCTACAAAGTCAGATAGCACCAAGCTGAACAAAAGACAGAGACGAGAGCTACGTTTTTATCAGCAGGAGTTCATTAAAGATGGTCCAGACTATAAAGGAATGGACTACCTGTTTAAGGGGACTAGAAGTGGAAAAATGTTTCCGCTTAAGAATAGAACTAAGAACTATGATCTCTTTCATTACAAAGACCGCCTTTTCAATATTACCTTGAATTCACGCTTCGGAGGAGAGGGGTGGATGACTGGAAGTGAGTTTTACTATGAACGAGTTGTGGGGGCACAGATTTATGGGAACATTTCTGAGTACTTCACTTTCTATGCAGACATTCGAGATTATCATTCATCTACAGTGTTGAGTGATGAGTCTTTTCTGAATCAAAGACTTGGTGTTAACTACAAGTCTAACCTCGACTTTAGTGAGATGCGGGGAGGAATTGCGGCTTCAACCAAGTGGGGTTATTTGGGTATTGTAAAGGACCATATTCAATGGGGAAGTGCATACAATGGCTCGAACATTTTTTCTGGCCGAACACCCTCCTTTCCTATGATTAAACTTCATTTGGAGCCTGTTGAATGGTTTTCCTTCGATTATATCCATGCTTGGTTGGTTTCTGATGTAATAGATAGCACAGCGTCTTATGCCACTGGTAGCATTACTAGAGATATTATGCGGCCAAAGTTTCTAGCAGCAAACATGTTTACAGTTCGTCCCGTTAAAGGACTTCATTTTTCATTCGGCAATAGTGTTGTTTATTCAGACAAGTTCAATGCAGTGTATCTCATTCCGTTCTTATTCTATAAGTCGGTTGATCACACCCTGAATAGCACTGGAGCGGGAAACAACTCTAGGGGGCAGAACTCACAGATGTTCGTGAATTTGGTTTCACGACAAATCCGTTACCTGCAACTCTACACCTCTGTTTTTATTGATGAGATTAAACTTTCTACAATGTTCAAACCGAGCAAAGCTCGAAACCATGTTAGCTGGAAAGCAGGTTTCCGTTTTACCTCCCCAGGCAAGGTAAATGCCTCCTTAATTTTTGAGTACACAAGAAACCAACCGTTTACCTACCAACATTTTGTCTCTACAACCACCTTTGAAAGTAATAGCTATGCTCTTGGGCATTATTTGCGCACAAACGCGGAAGAATATCACGTGAGTGTAGTATATAAACCAATCGCTAGATTAAGAACGAAAGTTGGATACACGCTGGCTAGAAAAGGAATTACCCCAACCTATAGTAATGGATCTGACGGAGAGGGTGCCAGCTTAATTGAGAATGAAATATTGAGAAGACACCAGCTTAATTGGGAGGTTAACTACCAGATTGCGCACGGTTTGGAGGTTGGTCTAAACTACATGTACGTAAACGAATCAGGATCGTCAGCAAACACAAGTTTGCCAACTGTAATTTACTCCGGACCTCATAGCATTGGACTAAAGCTAATGGTCGGAATTTAGAAGAGCTTATCAATAAACCGAGCTACTGGGTTTTTATCCGGTACACTGTCAGAATAGTATCCGTTCCCATACCCATATCCGTACCCATTTCCATACCCGAACTTTGTCGTTTTAACATCGTTAAGTAGGATTGAGACGCTACTAATTTTGTTGGTCTTATACAGGTCATTGATATAATCTAAACTAGCGATGGAAGATGTGTTTTGTCTTACAACGTAAATTGTAGTAGCAGAATGCTCTGATATTATCAAACTATCAGTTACCAATCCAATTGGTGGTGTATCCAGTACAATTTTATCATACTTCTGAGCAAGGCTCGTCAGTAAGCTTGACATGCTTTCACTCATTAAGAGTTCGGACGGGTTGGGTGGAATGGGACCTGCCACCATGATATCCAAGTTTGCCATTTCTGAGGACACGATGGCCTCTTCTTCTGTGGCTATAGACGCCAATACCGAGCTGGCTCCAACCTCATTCGACATGTTAAAGTACTCAGCAAGTTTTGGTTTTCGTAGGTCTAAACCAACAACAATGGTTTTGGCTCCACCAAGGGCAAACGAAGCCGCTAGGTTTATTGAACAAAAGGATTTTCCTTCTGCACCTACGGCCGAGGTCAATTGAATAACTTTCGGAGAAACCTCGGGTTTCAGCGCATCCTCCCTTATCATGAATGATACGTTTGTGCGAATTGACCGGAAAGACTCAGCTATGGCCGAGTTACTATTGTTCTCAACAACAACATAAGAAGATTCTTTATGATGAGGAACAATTCCGAGGAAAGGAATAGACGTAACGCGGGAAATGTCTAGACGGTCTTTTATTCGATTGTCCAATAAGCTTATGAGTAAAATGTACAAACTAGGTAGGCCGCAACCCGCAAGCAATCCCAATAAGTAAACCATTGATTTTTTCGGGCTAATCGGTTCATCGGAGCACCTTGCCTCATCAATAACTACATTGTCTGAAACTGTAGAGGCCAACATTATAGCATTTTCCGATTTCTTTTCTAAAAGAAGCAAGTAAAGGCTTTCTTTAATGGAATATTGCCGTTGAAGAGCTAATAATTCATACTCCGCTTTTGGTAGATTCCGAACCCTACCTTCGACCTCGTTTAGTTGAATTTTGATTTCTTCTTTTGATGCGTTTAGTCCGCTGCGAATACTTGCAATATTTTTAATTAGTCCAGACTTCGTTTCCTCAATTTTTGAATTAAGCGCATCAACCAAAGGGTTGTCCTCCTTTGTGAATTTTAGCATAGATTCTTTTTCTGACGTAAGCTCACTAAGCTGTACAATTAGGACTTGCAAGAGTGGGTCTTCTATCCCTAAGCTCGATGGCGATGCATTTTTCATGTCTTTATCAGAAGACACGTAAGACTCTAAGTAATCTATAATACTCAGCTTAACATTGATTTCCGAGACTGCCTTGTCTAAGCTTCCAACCTGTTGTAAAAAGAAACCCGCTTCCGCACTTACGTCTGAAATACCACTAGAAGTCTTAAAGCCTTTGATGTCGCTTTCTAGCGAACTTAAGTCTTCAATAATGACATTGAGTTGGCTGTCAATGAACTCAAGCGAGTTAGACGCCAATTGATTTTTCTTTTCAATGTTATTTTGAATAAAGACATTGAGTAGAGCGTTTAAAAGGTCTACTCCTCTCTTCGCATTACGATCTTCCAGCGTTAATTTTAAAATACTAGCTTTTTCTCTGGCTTCCTGAACCTTTAGAAGTTCCAAGTAGTTGGTAGCTAATAAATCAACACTTCTGTAGGTAATTCCATAACTGCTACTCACAGCAGAGTCTCCCAAAGCCATCTTGTTAAACATGTCCGTTTTGGATAAGCTAAAACGGCCCAAGCTGTTTTCAAACTCTTCATCAAACGAAAATTCCTGTTCTAAGCTTTCTTCATCACCACTTATAGTATTCCACTCCCAGTAGGCTGTTGCCGAGTTACCTTCATCATCTATTACAATGCTGCCTGTAAATGTCCGCGGGGCATTAGTTGAAGGCATATAATCCAACTTAATAGGTGAGGTTTTATAAAGGTCTCGTTCTCTAAGGCCCAAGTCCACTTTGTAACTCATGCCTAAATCCAGAGTTCCAATGGCTTGTTCCATTAAACTTCTAGAGCTTAGAATGGCAATTTCATTTTCAATATTTCGCTTTTTTCCTAGTACGCCTACTTCATCCAAAATACCTTGCGAGATGTCGTTGCCCTCATCACTGACTAAAACGGTAGTAGCCATTTGGTAAACTGGGTGGGTGTACCAGTTGTATGCGTAGCTTCCAACCAAGCAAAGGAATATGGAAACAACAAAAACATACCAATGCTCCAGTAATAGGAAGAAGACCTGTTTTAGGTCAATATCATCGTTGTCTTGGTTGGTGTGGTCTAATCTCTCAGTACTCATGGTTTTCGGGAATCAGAAAAGATTAGTTCGAGAAAGGAATAGCCCGAGTGCGGTTAGGCCGCTAAATACAATTGGTAGAATTCTATACCACGCATCGGCCGAAGCAATCTTGCCCTTTCCTGGTTCTACGTACACAATATCATTGCTGTGTAAGTAATAGAAGTCAGACTCGAAAAATTCCTTCGAGCGTAAGTCAACTTTGTAGAATTTACGTTCACCGCCTTGTTCACGAATTACTAACACATCTACTCGTTTGCCGAAGATTGTAAGGTCACCAGCTAACCCGATAGCCTCAATAAGTGTGATTTTTTCGTTCGGGATGGTATACACTCCAGGTGTTTTTACCTCTCCAAGTACCGTAACCTTAAAATTGCGAATTCGGAGGTTTATAGTTGGGTTAATAAGGTATTTCTGAAGCTTATCATTAATGCCAATTTTGGCAACTTCTGACGTTAATCCAGCCACATTGACCAAGCCAATTAAGGGCATTTCGATATTGCCAGAAGCATCAACCAAATAAGT
>JBMYXX010000012.1:0-25209 GCA_049608805.1 Flavobacteriales bacterium
TTTAGGCTCGCATTTCCTGCGTTTCCAGCAAAGCCAAAACCTGCAGTAATGTCTGTTCTGTACTGCCCAGCGATGAACTGAAAATCGTAGCTCTTGGCATTGAATTTATACATGAAAGCGGCAGTCGATTGCTTCCAAGTTTGTTGCGGAGCTACGGCAATTTCAAAGCCGCTCATATTCTTTCCGAAGTACTGAAAACGCACCGCATCTGAACCTGGACGTTCTTCATAATCGAAGTTCACAAAGCTGAAGGCATTGAAAATATCGTTGGGGTTCCAAGCCGTGTTTATTCCCCAATTAATTCGCTGACGACCTGCTCGAATATCAACTTTATCGTTTCCCCAGCCAATCCACAAACGGTCCATTGTAGTGTTGAGGTGAACGGGATTACTGTTGTTGCCAATGTTCCAAGTCATGTCAATCAAACCCGGGTCTATATCCATAGCAGTCTTTGCCGCTGGGGTGGTTGCCGTTGAACCCGCATAGAAAAAACGTGTCCGTAATTCTGCTCCAATTGTCAGGCCTTTGGCTGGATATATTCTGAGGTTGAGACGGTTATGAAGAAACTGCTCATTGGAATTTCCAATCAGCGGATTACCCGAAAACGAAACGATATTCAGATTTTTCAGGTAACCGTTGAACGAAACAATATCCGAGAATTTGACTTTTGGTTTTTTGGTCTTGGTGCTGTCTTGGGCTACTGTAATGCTCGTGGTACAGAGTAGGAATGAGAAAATGAGACATGCTCCCTGCCAGTTCCCCCTTTTAAAGGGGATGCCGAGGTACGAGGTGGGGGATTGAAATAGTTCAAACATTTTCACTCTCCAAATTCTTTATTGTTCCTTCAATTTTCATCAATACCTCATCCATTTTCTTTCGAACATCCATTTCAGAGAGCCGTAGAAAGTGCATTCCTAAATCTTCCAGAATTCGTTGACGTTCAACATCTTTTACCACGATTTCTTCAAAGTGGTGGCTTCCTCCATCAATCTCAATCACCAATTGCAGTTGTCTGCAATAAAAGTCAACGATGTAATCTCCTAAGGGTTTTTGTCGGTTGAATTGATAGCCAAAAACCTGGCGTTTTTGCAACTCCATCCAAAGCAATGTTTCTCCTAGTGTTTGATTGCTTCTCAAATTTCTTGAGAAGGTCTTTAGGTCGGTATTGTATGGAATGTGTTTCATGTTTCTCAAAAATCCCCCGTCCCGCCCAAAAGCGTGACACCCCCTTTAGAAGGGGGAACCAAATCAGCGTTCTATCCGCGTTCCATTATTTCATCAGAAATAACTTTTCCATCTTCCAGAGTAATAATTCTACGAGCTCTATCGATTACGCGCTGATCGTGCGTGGAGAAAAGGAAAGTCACGTTTTCTTTCTTGTTCAAATCAGCCATGATGTCAAGCAAATCTGAAGTTGATTGGCTGTCTAAGTTGGCCGTTGGTTCATCCGCCAAAACAAATTGTGGTTTTGAAGCCAACGCTCTGGCAACTGCCACACGTTGCTGCTGACCACCGCTCATTTCTCCAGGTCGGTTGCCCATTTTACTCTCCAAACCAACAGCGGTTAGAAGTTCTAAAGCGCGTTCGTGACGTTCATTCTTTGGCTGATCCTGCAAAAGCATGATGAATTCAACGTTTTCTTCGGCCGTTAAAACAGGAATAAGATTGTACGCCTGAAACACGAAACCGATGTTTTTCAATCGGAAATCGATAAGTTGATTATCCGTTAATGAAGTGATTTCTGTTTCGCCAATATGTGCCGAACCGCCTGTTGGATGATCCAACCCGCCAATGATGTTTAACATGGTGGTTTTACCCGATCCAGATGGGCCAACAATAGCCGTGAATTCGCCTCGTTCAATCTCAAGAGACACACCATCTAAGGCGCGTACTTCCAATTCTTCTCCCGGGTTGTAGTATTTCTGTAGGTTATCTGTTTTGATTACTGCGCTCATAATTTCTGCTTTTCTAATTACCTAATTCGCTTGTTTCTAATTGCCTGTTAAATTGCTCTTACCGCTTCGGCTGGTTTCAATTGAAGCGCTTTTCGTGCTGGATAAATGGACGAGAGTATTGCCGCCACCACTACCATGATTGTCACATTGATGTAAAAAACGGGTTCTAAATTGGTGTAAACCATCGTGCTAATTCCGAAAGATTCTAGCCCCTCTCCAACGGTAGAAAGGTCGATTCCGGCCGAGCCGAAATACGTTACCGTTATGAAGCCCAACGCAACTCCAATTGGCCCACCAACCATGGAAATAAACACGGTTTCAATCACAATCATGAAGAAAACCTTGGTCTTATTCATTCCTACAGACATCAACATTCCGAGTTCGCGTTTACGCTCCAACACGGCCATTAGCATGGTATTCACAATACCAAACGAAAGCGCCATCAGAATTATACCGATAATGATGTACAGCATTTGCATCATCATTTCATCGGCAAACGCTAAGTCTGGCGAAATTTCTTTCCAGCTCCTTACAGAAAGGCTGCTCAGCTTTGCTTTAAGTTCGGTTACATCTGCATCTACATTGGCTACATCATTGGTAATAATTGCTACTTCGTGGAAACCAGCACTTTCTTCCAACAAACGGTTTACATCGCTAGCGCGAACAAACACATTCATTTCATCAGCTTTGGAATTAGATGTTTTGTAAACTCCAACCACGCGAAAAGCGCCAGTTACCAAATCGCCATTGTCTTTCTGAAACGTTAGAACGATTTTCTTCCGTACTCCGACTTTCAGTTTTTCGGCCAACTTCTTTCCGATCAGAATTGGATTTCGCTTCATTCCTTCGAAATACTTGCCGTCAACAATTTTCTCAGACATCACAGAAACATTCTTTTCTTGTTCTGGGTCGATACCCGCAATGCGTGCTCCGTAACCACCAGCCGAAGATGACACCATTCCGCTGAGCACCACGCGCTCGGCAAACGCCTTCACATTTGGGTCAGATTTAAGCGTGGTACGCACCTCGTCCATGTTCTCAATTCTGAACTCGACATTATTCTCCTTTACAAACTCAGGATTGTGCACCTGAATATGAGATGTGTAGGTCTTTAAGGCGTCTTGCGTTCGCTGTTCGTTTAGTCCAGCAGAAACGCTGATTACAAACAAACCAGCCCAAATACCCATGGCAATTGATGTGATGACTACACCACTTCTGAGGCCGTTACGCCATACATTTCTCCAAGCAATTTTTACTATCATAGCTTATTAGGTTGTTAGCTGTTTAGGATAATAGCTAATGGTTCTTTTCATTTTTTTCATGGCTAATTAGCTAATTGCTAACCAGCTAATTCCCTATTTGTGCATTGCCTTTACCGCGTTCATTTTCCAGATTACATAAATGGGATAAAGCGCAATAAAAAGTGAGATTACAAACAGGAATAACCCGTTGGTGATTAAAATTCCTGGGTCGGTTGAAGTGATCATTAATGGTTCAATTCCCATTTCTTCGTAAGTACCAGCAGCATCTCCGGTTAACGGTATTGGATTTACTTTTAAATAATACAGCATTGGATACGAAACGAGCGTACCGGCCAGAATGCCGATAACGGTTATCATAAGCGTTTCTGCTACCATCATTACGGTTAGGCGCAAGCGCGACATTCCAACCGAAAGCATTATGCCAAATTCGTAGCTACGCTCGGCCATCATCATTAATACGGTGGCAAAAATTCCAAAGCCAGCAATGAGATAAAGTATGCCAATGTAGATGTAAGAACCGGCCACTTTTGTTGTTCGCATTTGCACCATTTCGGGCAGTAATTCTGGCCAAGTCATTACTTCATAAAGTGCGGTGTCAACCTTCGGGATGATGTTGGCTGTAGCTTTTTCTGGTCTATCGGTATCATCTACAACAAGCGTGTAACCAGTAAGCATGTTTTCTGCTGAGAAAAGATATTGCGCCAACGGCAATGGCATCACAATCAGGTTTCGGTTAAGGTCTGGAGAGGGCATTTTTAGCAACCCAACAACCTCATATTTTCCTGCCGCGCTAATGCCATGATAACCTTGGCCTATGATGACAATTGTGTCTCCTACAGTTGCTTTCAGGTAGCTGGCTAGTTTGTTGCCCAGCAAAATTCCTTTATCGCTTAGCGCAATGCTCCGACCTTCAATCAAATGCTTCTCAAGGTTCATGAGTTGCTCTTCTTTTACGGGGTCAACCCCAACAACTTGCGAAGCGCGTGTTTGATTTTCGAAAGATGCCAATCCGAAACTTTGAATCCGTGGCGTAACACCTACAACATGCTCAGCATTTTGCATGGTGGCAACCAATTCGTCATCATCAACTAAAGAGTTATCTAGGCTTTGGTCGTCCCAATATCCGTTCTGATGAACCTGAACATGACCAAGAAATGAGCGAGTCATGTTATCTAGCATGTTCCCGAAAATCCCTTCGTTAATCGAAATCATGAAGTTGGAAAGGAACACCGCCATCATAATTGATGTAAGCGTAATTGCAGTTCTGCGCTTATTCCTCCAGATGTTTCGCCAAGCGAGTTTTAGTAGCATGTTAGCTTCTTAGAGATTAGTTTCTGCGCGCTTCTACGGGATTCAATTTCCAAATAATAAAAGCGGGATAAATCGTAATGAAAATGGAAATGATAACCACAATTAGCATGTGAGTAGAGGCAATGGATGGGTCTAGCGAAGCCGGCAAAACAGGTTCCCAACCTTGCTCAATCATGGCATCAGCAGAAGGCCCGGTAAACTCAATTGGGTTTCTGTTGAAATAAAACACGAATGGATACACGCCAATCACGCCCATTACAGCTCCAACCATTGTACTCATTACGCCTTCTAAAAAGACAATTATCCAAAGTTTGAGTCGCGACATTCCGATGGACATCAATACGCCAAACTCGTAAACGCGCTCTTGAATCAACATCAGCATAGTTCCGAACATTCCGAATGAAACCACCATATATAGTATCATCAGCATAATAAGACCACCAGCGCCATCAGCTTCAATGGCTTGCACTAATTCCGGCATGGCTTCTTCCCAATCCATTACCTCGTATTTTGATGTGTCTAAAACCGCAGTAATTTCCTCTGCGGTCTTCTCAATTCGGTTCTGATTGTCTAGAATAATGGCCATGGAAGTGGCGCGTTCTGGAGCGCTGAAGAAGTTTTGCGCTTCCTTGATTGGGAACAAAACGGCACGCTCATTCAGAATCATTGCGGTAAACTTCACTATTCCCGAAACAGGATATTTTGCCGCTGCACTACTCCCGTGATATCCTTGCGAAATGAAAACCAGCGTATCGCCAACCTGTAACTTGTAGTATTCGGCCACCTTCTCAGAAGCCACCACCGAACGGTCGTTTGCTCCGAAAAGTGAACCTGCTTGTAGCTTCTCTGTCAGTCCCATCAGCTTGTCCTCAACTTGAGGGTCAACGCCTAGCATCATTACGCCTTTAGTCAGGTCTTTTTTAGATGAAAGCGCAAAGCCTTCAATCCGACTGGCGATTAGTTCAACATTGCTGTTCTCGGCAATTTTGGCGAGTTCAGAATCGGTTAAATCGAAGGAGTTGTCAAGCGTTTGGTCGTCCCAATATCCTTTGGCATGCACCTGCACATGGCCAGAATAGAATCGGACAACGCTGTCTATCATCTTTCCGTACGCGCCCAATTGCATGCTGCGCATAAACACGGCAAAAAATACCGCAAAGAAGATGGATGCAACCGAAATGGCTGTTCTTCTTTTGTTTCTCCAGATGTTTCGCCAGGCGAGCTTGATTAGCATGTTAGGTGCTGGGTTTTAGGTTTTAGCGATTAGGTACTGGAATTCAGCTTTTTGATAAAAACTGAGAGCATCCTTTGCAATTCGTTTAGTTCTTTAAGGGTCTCGGCTACACTTGTTTCGGAGACAATATTCAGCTTAGTTGCCAGTAGTAGTTGACTTTCTACTTCGAAAGCGGAGCCAATGGCGATTTCAAGAAATCTCCTAAAATCTTTGTTTGTCGAGCGCGATGCTCCTTCGGCAATGTTTGAGGAAATGGAAACAGCTGCGCGATTCAATTGAGAAACCAAGCCAAATTTTTCTTCGGCAGGAAATCCACCGGTTAGGCTATAGGTTTTTATGCTTACATCCATCGCTTTTTCCCAAACATGCAACTCTCTAAAATTTCTCATGTCTAATTCCTAAAACCCAACTCCTAATACCTTTCGGTCTACTTCATTCTCTTCATCTGATTGGTGTTGAAGTAATCTTCCTTCACACCTGTATCAAAATTGATTTTGTCGGTAATCATGATGGTTTGGTTTCCTGGCTTTTCAACCGGTATCATCACCATTTTGGTAGCCATGGTTCGGCCGTCCATTTCTTTGATGTCGTGCCCCGTGAAAATGTTAATCAGGTAGCCATCTTCATCATAAAACTCACTTCTCAATTGGATGTAATGTTCCTTATCAACCCACACCATAATGTGTCCCCAAACAACGGGCGCATCTGGCTTGGCGGTTAGTTTCAATTTCCATGTTTCGCGACCTTCAATTACGCTGTCTTTTACAATTTCGTGCGTGTAATCAACTACAATTGACGACTGACGAACCAAGTCATCGTTGGTGAGGTCTGTGCCCATCCAGCTTTGCATCATCATGCTTGGCGGGAGCTTTACAGTACGCTCTATGGATGGGACCCAGTTCCAAACTTCTTTCTCTCTTTTCAGCATAACCGTTCCTTTTTCTTTGGCGGGAGCAGTAATTAGCGTAAGCGAATATTCAGTTCCTAAAGACCAAGTTTTCATCTTCATTTCGCGCTTCCATTTTGGTCGCACAATTTGAATGGTCATCTCTCCTTCGGATGATTTTCCTCGGGTAAGCTCATCGGCTTTTTTAATGATTTCTAAGGCCGTTTGCGATTGTCCGCTCATTGGAATGAGGAATAATAGCATCACGCAAAGGCGCCAAGGCGCAAAGAGTGATTTGAATGTATTTACTGTTGTTTTCATTTTATTGATTTCTTAAATCCGTGTTTATCTGTGTAATCCGCGGTATCCGTGTTCCGTTACGCGAATTGTTTAATCATCATTTGTTTCACTTTCTCTACCGGAAAGTTCCCTGGATCCATTAGAATGTGCATTTGAACTCCGTCTAAAACCGCAGAGTAATAACGCATTATTGTAATTGGATCTTCATAGCCTTTTCCCATGAAATAGTTGTTTATGGCAATCATAAACGGTTGAATTTTCGGCATCATCTGCGCCATCAGAATAGGGGTAACGTCTGGCTGAAATGAAAGCGACATGTACAGTTTCCACCGCTGTGGGTTTTTAACCACCTCATCAACACTCTTTTCAATTACTTGAATGAAACCATCTCGGTCTAATGGTTTGTCAAGGTTGAGGTCTAATTGCTCCATCACCTCATCAAACACATCGACTACAAGAGAAATCAGAATTTCTTCTTTGCTTTTGAAGTAGTTGTAAATGAGCCCCTTAGAAATACCAGCTCGTCTAGCAACTGCAGAAATGGATGCACCATGGTAACTGTCTTCAGCAAAAACGTGAAGTGCAGCATCCAAAATTTGGTGCTTTCGTTCCTCTCGGATTTCGGCAAATTGTTCTGGTGATCTTGGCGCCATTTCGGTTAAACCGTTCTTTTTGACTGAGCGGTCGGTCAAAGTAACGCTAAAGTTTTTAATTGACCAAGCGGTCAAAGAAAGATTTTCTCGAAAAGAGAAAAGCACTTAGTATTCTTTGAAGAGGGTTTTGGTTCTAAAAGGAAGAGGTTGAAGCCACAATACAGGCCAGTCAGAAAAGCTATTTACTCTTCCAAGCCTCAATGGCCTTGTCAATTTCTTGAGATAAATAGACCTGAAAATCGAAGAGGTTTTGGATGTCGTTGTTGAATTCTTGGTGTTCGCTACCCTTGCGATAATCCAACACTTCGCTTAGCAAAACATTGAAAGCAGATAGATTTCGTGCTGAATTCATCAGCTTTTTGTCCCACTCTTTTACGTTTACCATAAAGTAACGCTTTCGGTCTCCGCTAAAGGTTTTGTAAGTCACAGAATCATCGCGTTGTAAAACGCTTAAGGCATTACTAACAGCACTTTTACTTGCTTGCAGAAACTCACGAATGTCATCGAAAGACCGGTAAGGTGGTTCAGACAAAAGGAGGTAAGAAAACACGCGCGCTTCAAGTGGCGTTCTTCCGAAACGCTCAACCAACACACCCAATTCTTCTACCCTTTCTTTAATGTCTTTCATTTAGCGGGCACACAATCCGTTAGCGAGAAAAGTAAACGATTACGTTTAGAACCAGCAGAGCCAGCGCCAAGACAATCATAGTCTTGTTGCGTGCACGCACCCTGTCTTGGTCTGTCGTTCCGTTGTTCATTTCGAGGACAAAGGTAGTTGGTTTTTTTAGTTCTGCAATTTCAGAACTAAAAATGCGTTGGGGTCGAAATTCCGTATCATTGCACTCCAAATCTGACACCGAATAACATTATATCGGTTCTAATATTTAAGAATGAATCACCTTTTTTCTAAGCTGTCTATTGCTTCTTTCGCCATCCTGCTTACCGTTTTTGGCGATGCAAATGCACAGTCAAATTATACAATTAGCGGAAACGTTAGAGACGGAAACAACGGGGAAGATTTGATTGGTGTAAGCATTATCGATGACGCATCGGGAGTTGGAGCAACTACCAATGTTTATGGCTTTTACTCATTAACCGTTCCTGCTGGTCAGCACACGTTTATTTTCTCCTATATCGGATTTGACCCCGACACTTTAAAGGTTGATTTACAGGCCAATCTAACGCACACCACAGAATTGAAAACTGGTTCTGTTTCAGTTCAAGAGGTAGTTGTAAAAGCCGAACGTAAGAACGAAAACGTTACCAGCACAGACATTGGTGTGGTGAAAATGGACATCAAGGAAATGAATGCCATTCCTGTTCTATTTGGTGAGAAAGATGTGATGAAATCTATTCAGCTAATGCCAGGAATTGCATCTGCTGGTGAGGGAAACTCTGGCTTTTTTGTACGTGGAGGAAATGTAGACCAGAACCTTATTCTGTTGGATGAGGCGCCTGTTTACAACCCATCGCACTTGCTTGGTTTTTTCTCAGTTTTCAACTCAGATGCCATCAAGGACATGACCATGTATAAGTCTGGTGTACCAGCTGAATATGGCGGACGTTCTGCATCTGTGATGGATGTACACATGAACGATGGTAACATGAAACGCTACGGCTTTTCTGGGGGAATTGGGCTAATCTCAGCACGACTAGCTGTTCAAGGGCCGATTGTGAAAGACAAGGGCTCTTTCATTATCAGCGGAAGAAGAACCTATCTCGATTTGTTCATTCCGTTAATCCAACCGGAATCAAAAGGAACACAGCTTTATTTCTACGACTTGAATGCTAAAGTCAACTACAAGATTGGCAAGAAAGACCGCCTGTATTTATCAGGATATTTTGGTCGAGATGTATTGAAATTCAACGATTTTGGTTTCGATTGGGGAAACGCCACAGCCACCTTGCGTTGGAATCACGTATTCAACGAAAAGCTGTTTTCAAACACATCTTTCATCTTTAGCAACTACGATTATAGCATCGGAATTGGTCTTGGAACTTCCAACTTTGATATAAGCGCAGGCATTCAAGACCTGAACCTGAAGGAAGACCTTACCTATTACCACAACCCGAAGAATACGATGCGTTTCGGGTTCAATGTCATCTACCATAATTACAGCCCAGGAAAGCTGGTTAGTGAAGGTGAAAATGCTTTTAATGCCGTTATTCTTGATAATGCATATGCCACAGAAAGTGCAATCTATGCAGCTAACGAACAAAAAATATGGCGCGGTTTAAGTGCCCGTTATGGGTTGCGCATCTCCATGTTTAACCGCCTTGGGTCAGCCACCATTTTTGACTATGATGACAATAATGCCATTACCGATACAACCACTTACGGCAGAGCAGAAAACATCAAAACATATTTTGGGGTTGAGCCTCGTTTGAGTCTGACTTATGCGTTCTCGCAATCCATTTCGGTGAAAGCATCTTACCACCGAATGTACCAGTACAACCACTTGCTTTCTAACTCTACAGCCGGCACACCAACCGATGTTTGGATACCGAGTAGCCCAATTTTAAAACCACAATTCTCCGATCAATATTCGCTCGGGTATTTCCAAAATTTCTTCAACGACCAGTTCGAATTCTCGATAGAAGGTTACTACAAAGACATGGCTAATGTGGTAGATTATGAGAACGGTGCCGATCTATTGCTTAATGCAAAAGTGGAATCTCAATTAGCGTTTGGCTCGGGCCGCTCGTACGGTGGCGAGTTGCTTTTTAGGAGAAAAACAGGAAAAATAACGGGCTGGGTTTCGTACACCTTATCTAAAACAGAAAAGAAAGTTGCTGGCGTAAACAACGGAAATTACTACAACGCCACGCAGGATAGAACACATGATGTTTCTATTGTACTAAGCTATAAACCGATAGAGCGGTTAAGCATTTCGGCCAACTGGGTTTTCTATACCGGAAACGCAGTTACATTCCCAAGTGGTGTGTATGCTGTAGATGGTGAATTGGTGCCATACTACACAGAGCGTAATGGTTACCGAATGCCCGACTACCATAGGTTGGACATGAGTGTTACGCTGCATGGAAAGAAGCGCAAGCGGTTCAACTCAGACCTAACGTTGTCAATCTATAATGTGTATGCTCAGAAAAACCCTTACAGTATTTCGTTTCGCGAAAGCGAAGACAACCCCGGAAAAACCGAAATTGTGAAGTTGTCGCTGTTCACTATTGTTCCATCAATTACATGGAATTTCAAATTCAACTAAGATGAAAAAGCTACTTGTATTTTGTGTGTTTGGTTGGTCTATGTACTCCTGCGAAACCATTATTGATGTCGATTTAAACACGGCAGATCCTAAAACTACTGTCGATGCTGCCATTTGTCCGCAAGACGCGCAAAACATGATTGTACTTACTTCTTCAGGTAGATTTCAAGATGCAGAAGGTTTGGAAGGCATAGGCAGCGCCAATATTTTGCTAGATGATCGCAATGGTCAAACCGCAACGTTTTCAGAAATAGTTCTCGGATTTTACGGGCTGAGTGGTTATACGTTTAATCCAGGTTTTACGTACGATTTAACCATCCAAAATGGGGATGAAACCATAACTGCCAGTTCTACAATGCCAGAATTAGTAGAGATTGATAGCCTGTATTTCGAGGAGAGTTTTTTCCCAACTCCAGATGGAGAAGAGCAGGAATACATGATTCATTTGGTTTTTGAAGACCCTGCAGAAATTGAGAACTACTATCGTGTTATGGTAACGGTAAACGATACGCTCCAAGACCGCAAATCTGTAACTAGCGATGAGTTCACAAACGGCAACGTTAGAGACTACCTCTTTTTTGGAGAGAATATTCACTTGGGCGATTCAGTTCAGATTGAACTTTGGTCCATCAATCGCGAAGCGTATGACTTTTATACCACCTTGGATGATGTGTTGTCAAGCGGTTTCGGTTCTTCTACTCCTTATAACCCAATAACCAATCTAAGTTCTGGGCTTGGGCATTTTACGATTTACCAGCGGTCGGAGAAAAATGCACGGGTTGCACTTTAGCCGACAACTTCAAACATAAACAGGCGTCTTTGGTACTGTTAGCTTAACAAATAAGCTACCTTGCCTAAAACGTTTGTACATGAAAAGGATAGTTACCTCTCTATTATTACTCAGTTTTTTAGCTCTAACCACACAAGCTCAGGTTGTGGTAAATGAGTTTTCTGCTGCAAACCTCAATCAGTTTCAAGATGATTTAGGGCTATATGAAGATTGGATTGAGCTCTATAACACATCTGGTTCTAGCGTAAATATTGGAGGCTTTTTTCTATCGGATAACGAGAATAAACCAGAAAAATGGCGCATCCCTTCAGGAACAACCATCCCAGGAAATGGCTACATCGTTTTTTGGTGTTCTGGTAGAGATGCAGTTTCTGGTGGCGAGTACCACACCAACTTCAAACTAAAGCAAACCAAAGACTCAGAAGAGATTGTTTTGTCTGACCAAGACACGGTTGAAATCAACAACATTCCACTTGGGAGAACGCAGTTAGGCCATTCTTTTTGCAGAGATGTAAATGGAGGAGCAAATTGGGTTATTGACATCACTCCAACGCCAGACGCGAGTAACGGAAACTTTGGTCACCGAGATGGTTATGCAGAAAAACCAGTGGTTGATGTGACAGCTGGGTTTTACAACGGGGCTGTTACTGTACAAATGACCAACAGCCCTTCAAATGCAACCGTGCGTTATACCACAGACGGAACATTGCCTTTGGAAACATCGCCAGTTTTTTCAGGCTCAATGAACATCAATTCTACTCAAGTATTAAAGCTGAGGTCGTTTAGTTCTGATGCTGATGTAGAACCAAGTTTTGTTGAGTTCAACACCTACCTAATTAACGAAAGTTTTACGCTACCAGTTTTCTCTGTTGCAGCAGATGAAGTAACAGATTTAGCCAATGGAGACCAAGGGTTAACACCACACGGAAGTGCAGAGTATTTTAATGCAGATGGCGATAGAACCACCATGTCTTACGGAGAGCTTAACAGCCACGGACAGGATTCTTGGGTAAACTTTCAGCGAAGCTTAGATTGGATTTGCAGAGACGAAATGGGCTATTCTGCAGAGTTGGAAGATGAGATTTTTAACCTTACAGACAGAGACAAATACCAACGCTTAATCCTCAGAGCCTCTGGCGATGATAACTACCCTGCGAATAACGTTCCTGCCAGTTCAAGTAACGTGCACGATGGCGGATGTCACGTGCGAGATGAGTACGTTCATTCGCTTTGCAGAACCGGTGGTATGAAGGTAGATGTACGTGCCGTAGAACGCGCCATTGTTTTCCTAAATGGAGAATATTGGGGAGTTTACGCCTTGCGCGAAAAGCCAAATGATCATGATTACACAGACCACAACTACGACCAAGGCAAATATGACCTTCAGTGGTTATCTACTTGGGGTGCTACAGAAGCTGAGTATGGCGGACAACAAGCGTTTGATGATTGGGGTGTCTTAAGAGATTTCATTCTCAATAACGATATGGGCGTGCCGGCAAACTATCAGATTGCAGATGATGGATTGCAGTTTAACAGCCTCATAGATTATATGGCAGCCAACCTAAATGTGGTTGCTTCGGATTGGCTTAACTACAACACCGCATGGTGGCGCGGTTTAAATCCAGATGGAAGCCACAAAGGTTGGGGCTACATGATTTGGGATTTAGATGCCACATTCGACTATTACATTAACTACTCTGGTGTGCCAAACACCAACCCAGACGCAGAACCTTGCGACATTGAAGGTATAGCCGATTTCCTAGATGGTTGGGGTTGGTGGGGTGGAGAAGATGACGGAAAACACGAACAGATTTTTCTGAAACTTCTAGACGAAAGCCCAGACTTTGAGCAGTTGTATTATTCGCGCTACGCGGATCACATGAACACAATTTTTTCTTGCGAGAACATGCTATTTACGTACGACAGTATGATTGCCACAATTGCTCCCGAAATGCCACGGCACATTCAGCGTTGGGGCGGAACCATGAATGAGTGGGAAGGAAACGTTGAAGAAATGCGCGATTTTATTGTTGCACGCTGCGCCAACTTAGAAGAAGGAATGGTTGGCTGCTATGATATTACTGGTCCGTTTGAACTAACTGTTATGTGCAGCCCGCCAGAGGTTGGAGATGTGAAATTAAACACCCTTTGGCACGAAGAATTGCCTTGGACTGGCTCTTACTTTGGTAATATGGATAACCTCTTAGATGCACGTGTTGCCAACCAAAATGTGAGTGCAGAATTCTCTCATTGGGAATCAACATCGGGTAATGTCATTTTTCCGGATCAGGATAGTATTGAAGCCTCTGTAATGATTGCAGGAGTTGATACAATTATTGCTGTTTTTGATGTTGATTATACCACCGTTGATGAACCGTATGATGAAGTGATTTTTGAGGCCTACCCAGTACCGGCAACAGATAATCTTACCGTAAAACTCAATCTACCTGAGGCAGAACAATTTGATGTTGTGCTTTATGCCATTGATGGTAAGGAAATGCAGCGCACAAGCTACCATCAGCAAGCATTGCAAACCACCATACAAACAGGTCAGCTAGCGCGAGGGCTTTACATACTGAGTTTAGAAGGCGCCAGCGGAAGCAAGCAAATAAAAATTCCTTTGGTAGAGTAGGGGAACGAACGTCAACCACCTTTTAAAGCTTGGGAGTGATAGTTTTCCAGTCTGCAATAGGCATCAGGTTATTACCTTTACAGCTATGGCATTAAGGGGAGTAACGGTTCTATTATTTATCATTCTACCAATAGTTGCAGTTTTGGCGCAAGTTCCTTGTCCGGAGAACCTGCCGTTTACATTGCAGGGCAACACGGAGTATTGTGTTGGTACAAACGGTGCTGAGCTAAACGTGCCAGAAACGTATGATGGTTATGAGTGGTTGCCAACGGCAGAAACCGGTCAAAATGTGCTCCTCACCGCAGGTAGTTACCAATTGGTTGTAACGCATTCTACAGGCTGTACAGACACCTTAGCTTTTGAGGTTGAGCAAGTTGCTAACCCTCCTCAACCAGTGGTTACCGCAAACGGCCCATTACAGTTTTGCGAAGGAGAAAGCGTTACACTTTCTGGCCCAGAAGGCTATCCTTATTACGAGTGGGCTTCTGGTTCAGTAAGTAGAGACATCACGGTTTACGAAACTGGGGCTTACCTTATTTCTATAGAGGATTGGCTAGGTTGTGAAAGCTCCTCAAATGTTGTTCAGGTAGTTGTAGATCCGTTGCCAACCGCGCAATTCTCACCAAACCTAGATTCGTTTGATATTGAGTTTAATAACCTTTCGTATGACGCAACTAGTTACGAGTGGAATTTTGGTGATGGAAATACAAGTGCAGACTTTGAACCAACTCATACCTACACAACATCTGGTTATCACGAAATGTACCTGGTGGCTTCTAACGATTGCGGTAGCGACACAGCATTTTTAGATTTGAATAGTGTGGATGTTAAAGAGGAAGTAAAGCCACATTTATCGGTTTACCCAAACCCAACTACGGGTTTAATTCATCTGACATTAGACAAGAAACTGTTGGCAAATGCCACGGTTTCCCTTTCAGATTTAAGTGGAAAATTGATTGGGGAGCCGCATTATCTGCAAGCCAACCAACTTGATAAGCTAACGCTAGACTACGCTCAGGTTACGCCTGGTTTCTACCTGCTATCGGTTACTGCTGATACCGAGATTTTTAGCGCTCCCATCCAAATTAAGTAAGGGTTCTTTTTTTGTCTTGAGAGTGGGCCTAATGTGGGTCTGTAACTCATTTTGCCAATTGGTGGTATAACAATTCCATCAAAGCCCATCCCCATGGCAAAAAACCTGACCAAAACAGACTCTAATTCTGGAAATTATCGTGGATTTACTATTCGTTTGGCAATTACAATTATTGTCGGTTTCCTCATTGTAGATGCCTATTTCATTTACACTTCTTACAACGATTATCTCGATAAATCGGAACAAGAAGTGATGGAGCGGTTGCAGGCAATTACAAGCACTGCGGCTCTTGGTATTGATGGAGATAAACACGCCTTGCTTCAAGAAAAATTCAAGGAGAAAGATGGCATAGCAGACAATCGGCAGGATAGCACTTACAGCAAATTGCAACAAAAGCTGAATGCTGTTCAGCGTGCTAACAATTTAAGCACAAACCTTTACACTCTTTTTTGGAAAGATGATGCCCAAACCGAAGACGATCAGTGGAACTTCTACTACGGTGTAACTTCTCAAAATCCGTGCTTTAGGCATTCGTACAATACCGCTCCCGATGTTTTTAGAAAGCAGTTTAATGAAGGAGCAACAATTCCGGTTTACACCACCGAAAACGGAAAGTGGATTTCAGCCTTCAGCCCAATAAAGGATGCTGAAGGAAACGTGGTGGCTGTTGTGCAGGCAGACGAAACTTTTGACAATTTTATTACCGAAGCCAAAGGTGTTCTGGTCAGAAACCTGCTTATTTCTCTGCTTGTACTATCTATTATGGCGGGCGTTCTGTTTCTGCTCATTAACCGTTGGGTTAAGATTAGTATGGCCGAACAGGAATATCAGAATTGGCTAAAAACGGGTCAGAATAACCTCAATGAATTGTTAACTGGAGATGCCAACGCACAGCAAATTGCAGATGCTTCTCTAAAGTTTGTGTCGGAGTATTTGAATGCCCACGTTGGAATCACGTTTGTTTCTAACATGAAAAAGTCTTTTAAGCTTAAAGGTACTTATGGCTTCGACTCTTTTGGAGACAAAAAGCAGTCGTTTAAAGTTGGGGAAGGAACGCTTGGCCAGGCGGTAAAAGATCAGCAAACACATATAATGGACCCAGCACCTTTAGGATACCTGAAGGTTGGTTCTGGGCTTGGGGAAAAAGATGCCACCAGCGTTATTGTCAAACCACTGGTTTTTGAGAACGATACGGTTGGTTTAATTGAGTTGGCTTTCCTTAGAGGAATTGACGATAAAATCACGGATTTACTTGAAAGTGTTGCGCCAACAATCGCGGCAGCAATTAACTCTGCAATTACCAGAGATAAGGTGAATGAGCTTTTGGTTACAACACAAGAGCAATCGCATAAAATGCGCGAGCAGCAAGAAAAGTTAACAGAGGTTAATGAGGAGTTGGAAGCGCAGCAAGAAGAACTCCGTCAAGCCAACGAAGAGCTGCAAGAGCAAACGCTTCAACTGCAGCAATCTGAAGAAGAGTTGCGCACGCAGCAAGAAGAGATTATGCAGATTAATCGGGAGTTGGAGGAAAAAGCCAAGCAACTTGAGATTAAGAACCTTTCCATCATTGAGCAAAATGGCGAAATGGAATTGGCCAAAAGAGACTTGGAGAAAAAGGCTGACGAGCTTGAAACAACCAGTCGGTATAAGTCTGAGTTCTTGGCCAACATGAGTCACGAGTTAAGAACTCCGCTCAATTCAATCCTACTGTTGTCTAAACTTTTGTCCGACAACAAGGGCGAGAACATGGATTCTGAGCAAGTAGAATTCTCAAGCATTATTCACAAATCGGGTAATGGTTTATTGGCGTTGATTAACGAGATTCTTGACCTTTCTAAGATTGAATCTGGTAAAATGGATATTAAGATTGAGCCAATTGAGTTGGCTGAATTAAGAACCGATACCGATGCGCTTTTCCGCGTGCTTGCCAACGATAAAGGGCTTGAATTCATTACGCAAATTGACCCCGGTGTTCCTGCAGAAATCCGAACGGATAGAATGCGCGTTGATCAGGTTGTGAAAAACATGTTGAGCAACGCCTTTAAGTTTACAGACAAGGGCGGAACTGTAGAAATGAAGGCATATTTGCCAGACATGTCTAATCACGAAAACGAAGAGTTGCGTGGAAGAAAAGACATCATTGCCATTGCTGTAAGAGACACAGGAATTGGTATTCCAGCAGATAAATTGGGAACCGTTTTCGAAGCTTTCCAACAAGCTGATGGCAGCACTAAAAGAAAATATGGTGGCACGGGTTTAGGTCTTTCAATTAGTAAAGAGATTGCCCATTTATTAGGTGGTGATTTATGCTTAGAAAGTACCGTTGGCGAAGGCTCGACATTTACGCTCTACTTACCTTTTGTAAGTCTGCCAACGGTTGAAGAAGAGGAAGGAAGCGGTGAAATACCTCATCATCCAACCGCTCCGCCAGTTGCGGCTCCTGCTCCAGCACCAGCTGCACCTGCGGCAACTCCTCAGCCAGCTCCAACAATTGAAGCGAGTGCACCGCCAACCCCACCAGAAGATCAGGTGGTTTTGTTAGCTGAAGAGTTGGAGGACGACAAGCAAAACATTCAGCCAGATGATAAAGTAATGCTGATTGTTGAGGACGACCCAACATTTGCACGGCTCATGCTCAACTTCTCGCGTGAGCGTGGATTCAAAGGTATTGTAGCTATGCAAGGCGATCGCGGATTACAACTCGCGAAGCGTTACAAGCCAGCAGCAATTTTGTTAGACAACATGCTTCCGGTAATGGACGGAATGCAAGTGATTGACAAGATTAAAGCAGACCCTGAACTCAGACATATTCCGGTTCATTTCATATCTGCAATAGATATGAGTAAGCAAAGTGCCGAAAAGGGCGCAATTGGTTACTTAATGAAGCCGATTAGTAAGGAGCAAGTGATGAGCGCTTTTGACGACATCGAGAAAATCTTGAATGACGATGTTCGTTCAATATTGATTGTTGGCAAGAACGAAGTCACCAAAGAATCTATCATGAACCACCTGCAAGGTGGAGATGTGAGTTTCGAATATGCCACCACGGTTTTTGATGCGTTCAGTCATATAAGCGAGAACAAGGTTGATGCGGTAATCATCGACCTAGAAAGCACTGGTAGCGATTTATTTGAGTTGATGGATCAGATTTCTAACGACCAACGTTTTGGAAAACTGCCATTGATATTGAATGCCTCTAGAGAACTAACCGCCAAGGAAGTTGAAAAGCTGGAGTTCTACGATAAGGCAATCATGGTAAGAAAGGCTTCTTCATTCCAGAAATTGATGGATGAAACGAACTTGTTCTTGCATCGTGTTGAGCAAAATATAAGCAGCACTTCCGCACCAACTCAAACAAACGGAGCTGTTCAGGATGATGCGCTTGCGGGCAAAAAAGTTCTCGTTGTGGATGATGATGTGAGAAACATCTTCGCGCTAAATGCACTGCTAGAATCTGAAGATATGGCTGTTGAAACGGCTAATGACGGCTACGAATCAATCGAGTTCTTGCAGAACGAACCTGATGTTGATGTCATTCTAATGGACATTATGATGCCAGGGATGGATGGCTACGAAACCATTGGCCAGATTAGAAAAATGGCCGCTTACAAAAACACGCCAATCATTGCGGTTACGGCTAAAGCGATGGCTGGTGATCGTGAGAAGTGCATTGAGGCTGGTGCATCGGATTATGTATCAAAACCGATTGACAGCGACCAGATGCTTTCTGTGCTCAAAGTTTGGCTTCATAACGGATAAAAGTTATGGCGGAGGCAGAACGATTTTTAGTTAGCGAAGACGATGTAGAACGAGTAATCGAAATCGTTTTCAACAAGCGAGGGATGGACTTTTCGGGATATTCGAGAGCATCATTTTCTAGACGAATTCAAAGAATTTGCGATAGAGATTCTAATGGAGATTTTGAAACCATAATAAATCGCGTTTCTGAAGACAAACCGTACTTCGACCGGTTTCTGAAAGAAGTTACCGTTAACGTAACAGAGATGTTCAGAGACCCGACTTTCTTTCTCGCCATAAGAGAGAAAGTTCTTCCAGAATTGGCGCATCATCATAAACTAAGAACATGGCATGCGGCCTGCTCAACAGGTGAAGAAGTTTACTCAATGGCTACGCTTTTGCACGAAGCCAATTTGCTTGACCGTTCTGTTATTTATGGGACCGATTTAAACTCAGATGTTTTGGCAAAAGCCAAGAATGGGGTTTACTCGGCCAAAAACATTCGGGAGTACACGCAGAATTACCAGCGTTCTGGCGGAACAGGAACCTTCTCAGATTACTACTCTGCCGCATACGGGAATGCTGTTTTTAAAGAGTTTTTCAGAAAGAATATGGTTTTCTCTGAACACAACTTAGTTACGGATGGCTCTTTTAATGAGTTCAACCTTATTATGTGCCGAAACGTGCTTATCTATTTCCAAAAGCCGTTGCAGTCTAGGGTAATCAGACTGTTTAAGGAAAGCCTTGCGCCAGGCGGGTTTTTGTGCCTAGGCTCTAAAGAAAGCCTCATGTTTGCAGATGACCACAATGCGTTTGAAGAAGTGGATAGCAAGGAGAAAATCTACCGCAAAAAAGTGATGCTTTGATAGATTTAAACGGCATAGAAATCATTGCAATTGGTGGGTCTGCTGGTGGAATAAAAGCCATCACGGAAGTGCTAAAACCGTTACCAAAGGATTTTCCTATTCCTATTGTAATTGTGCTGCATCGTTTGAAAAACGTACCAAGCACACTGCAAAGCGTTGTTCAATATCATACCCGACTTAAGGTTAAGGAAGCAGACGAAAAAGAAACTATACGGCCCAATTGCGCGTACATCGCACCAGCAAATTATCACCTTCTAATTGAGAACGATCGAACGTTAGCTTTAGACTATTCTGAAAAAGTGAAGTACAGCCGCCCAAGCATTGATCTTACCTTAGAATGTGTTGCCAATGTTTATGGCGATAAAGCGGTAGGAATTTTACTCACTGGCGCCAACACAGACGGAGCCGCAGGGCTTTTGGCCATGAAAAATGCAGGAGCAAATTGCTTTGCGCAAGACCCAAAATCGGCAGAGGTTTCTACTATGCCGCAGGCCGCTTTAGATATAGGCGCAACAGACAAGGTTATTGCCTTAAACCGAATAGGATTCATACTCAAGCAAAGTGCATTAGAATTGAACTAAAATCAGCATGTCGGCAGAAAAGAAATACTCAATTCTACTGGTGGACGACCGCCCAGAAAACTTGTATGCCTTGGAAAAAACCCTCGGTACAGATAAGTATGATTTGGTGAAAGCTTTAAGCGGAGAAGAAGCGCTAAAATTGGTGCTAAAGCAAGAGTTCTCGCTTATTCTGTTGGATGTTCAAATGCCAGGAATGGACGGCTATGAAGTTGCTCAGCTTTTAAGCAGTAGCAAGAAAACCAAGCACATTCCAATCATCTTCGTTACCGCGATAAATAAGGAGAAGAAACACATGCTCAAGGGTTTCCAATCTGGTGCGGTAGATTACATACCAAAACCTGTTGACCCAGATGTATTGCTGAGCAAGGTTAACATCTTCTTAAAGCTACACGAACAGCAAAAAGAAACGGAGAAGGCAAAGCTTGCGCTCGAAGATGTAAACACGCATCTAGAGGTAAAAGTGAAAAGTAGAACTCAAGAGCTAGAAGCGTCTAAGCTTTTGGCCGAGAAATCTTTGCAGATAAAAGAGGAGTTTTTGGCCAATATGAGCCATGAAATCAGAACACCCGTAAACGCAATTCTTGGTTTTTCAAGGTTGTTGTTAGACACAACTTTAACTCCCGAACAAAAGGAAGAAATGGAGGCCATTTTGTTCTCATCGGAACAATTGCTTTCCATTATTAATGACATCCTCGATTTCTCAAAAATTGAAGCGGGAAAAGTTGAGTTAGAAGAAACCGACCTCGACCTACACCATTTACTGAACAGTTTGATTAAAATGCAGGAGCCAAAAGCAACCGAAAAGGGCGTTAAGGTTATTGCTGAAATTCAACCAGAAATTCCGCAGGTTGTAATCGGAGATTCTGTACGATTGAACCAGATATTCAGCAACCTGCTAAACAACGCCATTAAGTTTACCGAAGAGGGTGAGGTTAAACTCAAAGCCAATTTGGTAAACCTTCAGAATCAAACATTAAAACTTCAGTTTGAGGTTTCCGATACGGGAATTGGAATTCCCGAACATAAATTGGATAAGGTTTGGGATAGTTTTTCTCAGGCGGCCAGCGATACAACCAGAAAATTTGGCGGAACGGGACTTGGTCTCACCATTGTTAAAAGACTAGTTGGTTTACACCACGATGGCAACATTCAACTAAAAAGCACGCTAGGCGAAGGCACCACATTTACGGTAAACCTCAATCTTAAAACATCAGCCAAATCGGCTAAGGAAATAGAGAAATCTAAGGTTCTGGAGAACGATGGTTCGCTTGACGGAATTAAGGTGCTGCTGGCGGAAGACAATCGACTTAATCAGGTTGTGGCAACCAAGGTTTTGGCCAAAATGGGCATCGAAGCTGAGATTGCAAACAACGGTATTGAGGCACTTGAAATGAGCCAAAAAGGCGATTACGCCATGGTTCTGATGGATATTCAAATGCCAGACATGGATGGTTACGAAGCCACCAGAAGGATTAGAAAAGTTGAAGGACCAAAAGGTCAAATTCCGATTGTGGCCTTAACGGCCGATGTGGCGCCAAGCGTTACAAAACGTTGTATGGAAGTTGGAATGAATGACTATTTGCCGAAGCCGTTTCAGGAAAAAGAGCTTTTCCAAAAACTGAAGCGTTGGGCTATAGTTAATACGCAGCCAAAGGAGGAAAAAGCAGAACAGATTGCACCGGAAACAAGTTCGGGAAATCGTATTATAAACCTATCTGCACTAGAAGATATGGCTGATGGGAACTCGGAGTTTATCGATGAGATGATAAATATGTTCTTAGAAGACACGCCAGACTGCCTAGTTAAAATTGAGACCGCCATTGGCGAATCTGACCACGAAACGATTCAGCGAATTTCCCATAAAATCAAACCAAGTATGGGTTTTATGGGTATGGCGGAATTGGAAAAAACCGTATCCCAAATGGAAGCAAATGCCGAATCTAAAGCAAGCATTGAAGACATTCGTCTCATGTTTGCAGGTATTAAATCTCAGTGCGAACAAGCCTTCGTAGAATTACGTCAAGAATTGAAGCGAGAATAGTGCTGCCGTAGCTTTTCACACGTCTTCGCTTACAACATGATTTATTGTTCATACTCCATAAGTGGAAAAGTTGTACTTTAACCCCGTTATTTTGACCACGAATTGCCCCTTATAACCTGACCCTCTTACTTAACATATTGATATGAAGCGAGCTTTACGCGACCTACTCTCTTTAGCACTTCCCCTAATTTTCTTTGTTGCTGCAAGCAATTCTGCAAGTGCCCAATGTCCTGTAGTCTTAGACTCTGTGGTGGTAACCGATGTTACCTGTGCAGGTGCTAATGATGGATCCATTACCATTTACGTTGGTGGAGGGTTCCCGGATTACACCTACCAAATATTCAATCCACCGGCATTGCCTCAGTTCTTTACAACATCTGCTACAAGTCACTCTTTTACGGGTCTAAACAGTGGTTCTGGTGACTACCAGGTTATTGTAGTAGGAGAGGATGGTGCAGGTGGAAACTGTAGCCCAGTTTTTGATTTTGCGACAGTAAACGACCCACCGCCATTTACAATGATTGTGAGTACAACTAACGATACCTGTCCTGATGGTAATGTTGGTACGGCATCATTAGATGTTTCTGGAGGTGTATTGCCATACACGTTTTCTTGGCCACCTTTTCCAGAAACGTCAGATTCTATTTCTGGGTTAGATGGAGGAACATATAGCGTTATTGCAACAGATGCTAATGGTTGTGCTCAATCAGAAGCATTTACAATTGTTTCCCCACCAGATTGGGCCGTAGTTTTAACACCTACAGACCCAACTTGTAATGGAGGAAACGATGGAGAAATTTCATCGTCTGGTGTAACTGGGGGTAACCCACCTTACACGTTTTCTTGGACAGGAACTGCGCAAACAACCGAAAACTTAACTGGGTTAACAGCTGGTTCATATACACTTACTGTTACAGATTCAATTGGGTGCGTTAGAACATTCCCAACCGTAACACTAGGCGAGCCTACGGCTATTTCTATTCAAGAGTCTCACATTGACATTACTTGCTTTGGAGAAACAGATGGGTCAATAGACATTTCCGTGTCAGGAGGCACAGCAGGTTACACCTATTTGTGGCAACCTGGAGGTTCAACAGGACAAGATACAACCGGACTAGGTCCTGGGACTTATGAGGTGTTTGTTACCGATGCTGCTGGATGTACAGATTCTCTTGAAGTAACCATTTTAGAGCCAACGCTATTTAGCTTGTCTTCTAGTTTTACTGATGCAACGTGTAATAACCTTTGCGATGGTACGGCTAGCGTTACTCCAACCGGAGGAACACCAGGTTATACTTTTGCTTGGACCCCCAACGTAAGTACTGGCCCAACCGCTACCGCTTTGTGCGCAGGAACGTATGACGTTCTTGTAACAGACGCGCGAGGTTGTGAGGATTCGGCCTCATTTACCATAGCAGATAATTTACTGCAGGCTACCGTTGACGCTTCTAACGCAACCTGTAATGGAACTTGCGATGGAACAGCAACAACAACTGTCACTGGGCCAAATGGTCCTTTTACTTACGATTGGCAGCCTTCAGGTGGTAACGGGCCAACGGCATCAAACCTTTGCGCAGGTAATTACACTGTAACTGTTTCAGACGCAACCGGATGTTCGGTAACAGAGCCTTTTACAATTGTAGATCCAGACCCAATTGTAATATCCTTAGGAGTAACTGATGTTAGCTGCGAGGGTGGTTCTGATGGAGCAATAGATTTAACAGTTTCTGGTGGTACCCCAGGTTACACATACCAATGGTATCCGTTAGGGCAAACCACAGAAGACATCGATAATCTACCAGCTGGAGATTATTCAATTCTAGTTACAGATACCAATGGCTGTACATCAAGTACAATTACTTTGGGTGGAGCCTTTAATGGAGGTACGCTGTACTTGCCAGATGGAGATGGAGACTCTTATGTAACCTCAATTAACGTTACAGGTTTCCCAACTGGAGCTACGCTAACAAGCGCTTCCGATTTTCAGAATGTATGTCTCAATATGGAGCATTCCTATTTGGGAGATTTAGATATTCAACTTACATGTCCTAATGGCACTACAGTTGACTTGGTTCAATCTATTGGGGTTGGAACAGCTGGGTCAACGTTCTTAGGAGATGCCGATGATGGTGCTCTTGGTGTTGCCGGTGTTGGTTGGACGTATTGCTGGTCGCCAGCGCCTACCTACGGAACAATGGGAGCGGAAGCTTTAGCTGGTAATACAGTTCCTGTTTCGCAGGGTAATGCACTTCCAGCAGGAGACTATACTAGTGTTGAGCCGCTTGGAAACTTTGCTGGTTGCCCAATGAATGGAGACTGGACAATTACCGTTACAGACAATTTTAGTCTTGATGACGGATTTATTTTCGATTGGTCTGTAGCCTTTAATGGAACAGGATCTAACGATTCGCTTGCTACCGTAAACGAACCAGGGCCAATTACATCAACATCGAACGTTACAGATGCAAATTGTGGTTCTTGTGATGGAGAAATAACCGTAATTCCGGCTGGAGGAAATGCTCCATACAGCTACTTGTGGAATACGGGAGCAACCACAGCAACCATAAGCAATCTGTGCGCTGGTGTTTACAACGTAATAGTTACCGATGCTAACGGATGTGAGCAAGGATTCTTTATTCCTGT
>JBMYXX010000013.1:0-22874 GCA_049608805.1 Flavobacteriales bacterium
CCTGTTGCAGCAATTGCAGCAGCAGCCTGATCTTGTGTAGAGAA
The DNA here is from genome assembly GCA_049608805.1 of Flavobacteriales bacterium. GTDB lineage: Bacteria > Bacteroidota > Bacteroidia > UBA10329 > UBA10329 > UBA10329. The sequence goes on from JBMYXX010000013.1 coordinate 45, forward strand.
GATATTACATGAAGACCAAGTTACCTCAGCACCAAGTGCAGTTAGTGTTTCAATAAGAACGGCAGTTTGAATTGTCATGTGCAAGCACCCTGCGATTCTCGCGCCAGCCAAAGGCTTTGATGCACCATACTCTTCACGAAGAGACATTAGCCCTGGCATTTCTGCCTCGGCAATCGTAATCTCTTTTCTACCCCATTCAGCTAGACTGATGTCTTTTACTTTGTAATTCAATTGTTCTGTAGTATTACTCATTAGATGTGTTTCTTTTTAAGCGGGCACAAAGATACGCCATAGCTTTCAGCAAGACAAAAGCGTTATTGCTTCACCATTTTTTTGTGAACAAGCTTACCGTCTAGAAGTTCAATTTCTAGTGTGTAATTGCCAGCAGCCAGTTTAGAAAGACCGAAGGTTTGCGCGACAGACTGTAACACCAATGTGCCTTTTGCATCTAACAATTTGATGGTTTTAATCTCATCGCCTTGCACACTAACCGTTGTACTTGCTGGGTTTGGGTAAACATTGATGTGCGGTTGCTCAACCTCTTTGCTTCCAGTAATTAGGACTCCCTGTCCTTCTACAACTTCAACTAGCTGATTAACAGGTAGGTTATAAAACGATTGAGTTGTACCGCTTGGCCATTCTATTTGAAGAGAATCTACCAACTGATTATTTCCTAAACCGAAGTGGGCTACATGCCAATGCTGCGAATTAAAGCTAGACTCACCGCCAATTTCTCTCACAAATGGAATTTCGTTAGCATAAATGGTGGTTTTGGTCCCAATGGCGCTAACGTTACTTTGAACACCGGTAACGGCAACTTCAAACCAAGACTGTGTAGGACTGTCATTTCTATACAGCATGCTTTTACGTGTACCACCAATAGAATCGGTAATTCCCACAAAAACATCGAGGTCTCCATCAAGATCATAATCGCAATAAGCAAGCGCTCTGGATACGTAAGTATCTGCTACTCCAGTTGCTAGAGAAACATCGGTAAAACTCCCTGTGCCGAACTCATTTACAAACAACTTATTAGAGTCTAAACACGGATTTGGATAATCGTAATACAAGTCTCCGTTAACCGAAAAACAGTCTATATCTGCATCATTATCTATATCCAACAATCCAACTCCCCAGCCTACTTTTGGCCCTTTCATATCTAGCGTTTGAAACCAAACACTATCATTTCCCATTCCTGACTCCAGCAGTATTTCTTCAAACTGGCCATTGTTGTTTCTCAGTAGCTTGTCGTTAAACATGTTGGTGATGTAGAAATCAAAATCACCATCTAAATCAATATCGCCTTTGGCAACACCCATTCCATTCATTTCTAAATCTGCGCCTACTAACTGACTAATCTCCGTAAAAGACTGTCCGTTCTGATCATTACGAAACAGCCTGTTGGGGCTATTCCCATTGAAATAGCCAAAATCGTTAGCAACATAAATGTCTAGATCATTATCATCATCAAAATCTGTAAACAGAACTCCCAATGCACAACCAAGACTATCTTCTAATTGCAGTTGAATGGCCTTTTCTACAAACGTGCCTGTACCATCATTTTCGTAATAGAAATTCTTATCAGAATCAACATTAACATTTTCGCCTTCTACTGTAACCTGCATGTTTCTTGACCAATTGCAGACGTATAGGTCTAGCCAGCCATCTGCGTTTAAATCGGCAAAGCCAGAAGAGAAACTATTAGATACATGATTAGCCCCAGCCCAACCTACCTGATTGGTAAACGTGCCATCTCCGTTATTAAGAAGCAACTGATTGGCGTGCGGAATTAATGTGGTAACAAAAACGTCTGGCCAGCCATCGTTATTTACATCTCCAGTGGTTACACCGTTAGTTGCAAATGCATTCATTGATGTAATTCCTGCTTCGGATGTGGTTTCGGTAAAGCTTCCATCACCATTGTTTCTAAACAAGGCATCCGGATTACTCCCTCCTGTTAAATAAAGGTCGTGCCAACCATCGGCATCATAATCTAGCCAAGCTGCTCCGCCTTGGGCTGGCATTTGAAAACTACCCATAATGGCTGTGTGGTTTACACCAACTTCTTGCGCCACATTAACCAAAATAGGTTGTGCCAAGGAGTAAGTGAAGAAAACTGTTGAGATTATGACGAACAGAAACAGGCGCATGTATTACCTGAAAATTGTAATTGTACCCATTTTATTGAACGTTATTCCTCGATACCAGACCAAATCTATGTTATAACTGTAAGCTCCCTGTTGCACTTCTTCCCCTGTTTCTCGGTGGGTTCCGTCCCAAAAATCGTTTACATCGTAGGTTTCCCAAACAAGTTTGCCCCAGCGATCATAAATCTGCATGTGCCACTGCGTTATGCCTTTTTGTTTTATTTCAAATGAGTCGTTTACACCATCTCCGTTTGGTGTGAAGGCCGTTTGAATAAAGAATGTTTCTTGCTCCCATACACGGTACGGTAGTGTTAGCGTATCAGGACAGCCATTATCTCTCATTACAATAAGCTGCGCGTCATACAATCCAGAATCTAAGAACACAGCTTCGGCATGCCACTCTCCATTAACTGCATATTCGTAGGCTGGTGTTGTACGAGTTGGGTCTAACGTAAACAACCATTGTGTCGAATCTTCCTCGGCATTTAAACTTGCATTCCAAAATTGTGCAATTGTGTCTGGTAGCTGCAACTCGTTTGGTTCGTAATAAAAATCTGCAACCGGATGCGGACGCACTTCTACCAATTGCTTTGTAGAATCTCTACAACCTTCGGGACTAATTACGTGCTGAGTAACTGTAAACCAGCCTTCTTCATAAAACGTGTAGTTAATGGTATCCTGAATACTTCCATCTACCTCTCTCTCTACATCACTATCACTAAAATGGTATAGCCAACGGGCAATATTCACATCATCAAACGATTCATCTGTTATGGTAATAGGCAAATCTGTACAAACAATGGTGTCCATTGTAAAGCCAGGTTCTGGTGTTGGGTGTACCGTAATAGTGATGGGCTGCGCAATAGATTCGCATTGATCCTCAGAATAAACCGTTAGATTAACGATGTACATTCCTGGTGCGTTAAACCTGTGGTATGGGTTCTGTAAATTGCTTGTATTCTCTGGCGATGTTGGGTCTCCGAAATCCCATTGCCAAGATGCAGGATGCGTTGAGTTATCGTAAAACCTCAAGTCGGAGGAGTCGCACATTTCTGTTTGTAGTGTGGTAAAATCTGCGGTTGGAACTATTAGTGGCTCTACCAAATTTGGTACTACCAGCGTATCTGTAAACACACCGTTAGACGCGGCTAGCGTTACTGTATATGGTCCAACCCCGGTAAACGTATGCGTTGGATTTTGAAGGTTCGACTGATTCCCATCGCCAAAATCCCAAACCCAATCAATTGGATTACCAACTGTAGTATCAGTAAACGTAATTTCGGTGGAGCCACACTGCGCATTTTCTACATAAGTGAACCCAGCGTAAACGTAAGGCGGAAGAACTATTTCAACTTCCACATCGCAAATAGCAGAACATCCAAACGTATCTGTTACTTCTACAGAAGCACTGTATGTTCCGGTCCCTCCGTAAAGGTGAGATGGATTTTGTTCGGTTGATGAACCTCCATCACCAAACTGCCACATAAATTCAAATGGCGCTGTACCAGCAGACATTTCAGCATTCAGGCCTGTTTGTGCACCCAGGTAACTATCGGCCACATTGCTGCAATCTACAACTGGGTTAGGATGAACGATTAGCGTAATGGTTTCCGAATTAACAATCGGGGTTATTGGACATGGGTAAGAACTTGCCATTCTCACATAAATCTGGTCTCCGTTATTAACGAAGTTTGGCGTAAACGATGGTCCTGTTCCACCAGAAACTCCATTCTGAAACCACTCAAACGTAGGACTATCTCCTCCTGCATAAGGAACAGCTCCAAACGTAATAGATTCTCCTTCGCATATTTCTGTGGATGTTGCGGTAATAAACACTTCTGGTTCTACAGGTGGCATTACCACCACGTAATGTGTGTCTGGTTTGGCCCATCCGCAACAAGGCGATTCTGTTTGAAGCGTCACCATGTACGTACCAATATCTGTATAGGTATGAGATGGCGTAGCTGCTGTACTTGTGTTGTTCGCTCCGGAAGCTGGGTCTCCGAAATTCCATCGGTAGCCTAAAACGTTAAAGTTTATTGGCCATGTAGATGAGAAATTAACCACATCGCCAGGGCAGATTGTATCGTCTGCAACTATGGTTGGCAAATAAGGTGAGCCATCGATAAAAATGTTAACGAATTCTGCTAAAAAGTATGGTACCCCATTAGAAACCATAGTTAAATCAAAGGCTCCCATGGTAGAATACTGCGCATCTGTACTTGCTCCAACCGTGTTTACCGGAACTGTGCTTCCTTCGTAAAACCACTCGATAATTCCGTTACCACCAGTATTAAAATAGATGTCTGAATATGTACAACCTGTAGAACCAAGTAGTATTTCTGGTTCTACGTTAGCAGCAAGAGATGTTTTAACTGTTTGAATTCCGGTTGGCTCTTCGAACAATGGCTGACTTAGACCTGGTGCTCCGTTACCTCCGTTGCCTCCATCTCCACCAGCGCTTCCATCTCCACCCTGACCGCCTTGACCACAACCTTGACCGCCCCAGCCACCTAAACCTCCTTGACCGCCTAAACCTCCTGGAAATCCGCCAACTCCTCCAATACCACCGTTGCCTGAATACATAACGCAATCGTTAAGAATTCCTCCAGCACCGTTGTTTGTTATGTACATTCCAAATGAGCCACCGCCACCTGTTCCGCCAGATGCACCGGTACCGCCTTGACCGCCTTCTCCACCGCCACCGCCACCTGGACCAGACCCGTTTTCTCCAAATAAGGCTCCACCGTGAGACCCGCAGCCACCGCCACCGCCACCGCCAGAACCGTCAACGCCATTAGCACCATCTTCTCCATCTCCTGGAAGAAAATATCCTCCAGCATGACTAGGAACACCGTTCAATCCATCTGGACCATCTGCCCCGTCAGGCGTTGCATCTACTCCAAACTGACCGTAGTTATTGGCTCCAGCTGTACATGAACCTACTAACCAAACACACGGGCTTGGTGTTGCGTTTTCCCAACCCGGACCGCCTGGGCCGCCAGTACCTGGGAATGGTCCACCACCAGTTTGGCCCGGTTGACCATCATAACCTTCGCCCCAGTCAATGTCCCATGGTGGCCAAAAGTCTGCTGCCGCACCTTCTGGTCCGCCATCGCCACCATCGCCACCGGCAGAAATACCACCACCCCAAGAGTTACCTCCAGCTCCACCATCGTAGTTTCCGTCTCCGCAATCGTTTCCTGTTTGGCCATCTGCACCATCAACACCAAAAACACCATCAACCCCAGGACCACCATCAACCCCAGCAGAACCGTTTCCTGCGGTGCTTCTAACCCTACTAATAGAATAGTCTGAGCACCCATTAATATAAATACCATACGTGGTAACACCGTTACCCGCAGCATCAGCTACTTCTACAGATAAATCGTGTAAATGAAAATTTGTAATTCCAACGGCCGAAAATGCCACAAGCCTTTCTGGCGCAGGCAACACATTTGAATTATCTCTTAGAAAAACTGTAGCAGAGTTATTAGACTTCACCCAAGTAGCAGGGTCAAATCCTCCTTCAATAGTAACGTTTGACACTAAGTTTAACTCAGTAGAAATGGGGTAGTTACCGGCTGCCATTCTAATATGGTCTGTACCGGGCGCTACATTACTGAGTGCGTTTAATATTGATGTTGGAGCGGCTTTAGTTCCACTACCAGAGCCATTAGGAGTAACGTAGAATATATTACACTCTTGGCCCAAGGCCGATAGCGATGCCAGACATGCGATAATTCCAATAAGAAACCGACTCCTCAACATTACTACTTAGTTACAACAAACGGATAAGATTGTTCTCCAGAATCATGTGCTATTGTGAGGACGTACGTTCCTTCTGATAGTTGCGTGACTGAAAACCGTTCTTTATTCACTCCGTTAAACAAGTTTAATTCTTTGGTTAGAACGGTCTTGCCGTTAACATCTACCACTTTAGTTGCAACTTTTCTATTTCCAGTTGAGAAAACCGCAAGCTCTATCCAATCGCTAGCTGGATTAGGATAAATGGCAGCCTCCATATCAACAGACAAATCCTCTACCCCAACGTTAACCAAAGATGGCAGCGTAATGCTATCTGTACAACCATAAATATTAGTTACAACCAGTTTTACATTATACAAGCCGTTTGCGTTGTAAACGTGTTGCGGACTTTGCTCTGTACTTGTGTTTTCTGTTCCAGAAGAAGGGTCGTCAAAATCCCAAAGCCAACTGTTTGCGAAAACCGAGTTATCTGCAAACTGTACTGTATCGCTACCCGTTTCTGGGTTAATCTCGTAATTATGAAAGTTTGCCACGGGAGATGGGTTAACCACAATTTGCCCTGTTACAGACATTGAGTCTGTGCCATTTCCAGCGTAAACCCACAGTTCTACATCGTAAGTTCCGGCAGTAACATAGGTATGTGCTGGGCTTTCTTCTATTGAACCTGTTCCGTCTCCAAAACTCCAATAGTTAGAAACTGCATTCTGACTTTGGTTGTTAAACATAACTTCAAATGGTGCGCAGCCTGTAACCGAATTAACTGAGAACTCTACCGTTAAACTTGGCGAAATTGTCATGTACGTTTGGCACGATACAGAGCAACCAAGAGAATCAATTACATCTACCGTTGCGGTATAAATACCCGGATCTTGATAAATGTGGGCAACTGTATCTCCAAACCCTAAAGACCCATCTCCGAAAGACCAATAATACTCGTATGGTGCAAGACCGCCTGAGCTCACATCCGCATTAAAGAATGTAGGTTCTCCGGAGAAGAAAGAGTCTGCTTCGCAGGTTAAAATTGGCGGAGCTATTACGTTTATACTAATGTCGTTAGAGAGGGCTGTTAACCCAGTACCGCAACCTAAAGATGAAGTAACCTCGCAGGTAACCATATCGCTATCTAGCAATTGGTCGGTAGTAAAAACGGGTGCCGAACCTCCGGCCGCAGCCCCATTAATCATCCACTGGTAAGTTGGATTTAACCCCACATTGGCAGCACTTGCAGTAAAGGTTACTTCGGTGAGTTCGCAAACTGTATTGGTAGTGTCTTCAAACGAGGTTTGAATTTCTATGGCTGGTTCTATGATGGAATCAACCTCTATCATAATAGTATCGGTAAAAGACTGCCCGCAACACTCCGTTTCCGTTGTAAGCGTAAGCTGATAAACACCTGCCGAATCCCAGACCACACCCAATAAATCGTAATAGTTAGGGCCTTCGTAGGTTACTGTATCTCCTTCTACATTATTAAGTACCCAGATGTAGTTATTGGCAGATATTGAACTGTTGAAGTCAGAAACATCTCCTTCGCAAAGCACCGTTGGCCCGGTTTGTATTTGTGGATCTAGTGCTGGAACAACGGCATGAATGTCTATGTAATCTGTATAGGTAAACGCAATTCCGTTAACCACAAGCGTAAATGTTTTAAACCCTGGGGTTGAGAAGCTGGCAACTGCTTCTTGCCCAATGGCTGTTGCCGGACTTGCACCTGCACCAAAAAACCACTGTAGCGTACCAGTTGCGTCTGTTGAAAAAGTTACAGGAGCATTAGTACATCCACCAAACTCTACATTAACAACTGGCTGAGATAGACCATAAATGTTTTGCAACACCATTGGTTCGCCTCCTGGTTGCTGATAAATCTCATGCTCCACTCCGTCAGACCCAACACCTCCTATACCGCCAGCACCTCCTGTACCACCATCGCCTCCGTTTCCGCCAGCACCAATATCACAAGCTATAAAGAGTGCTCCACCTTCTCCGCCATCGCCTCCTTCTCCGCCATCGCCTCCAACACCACCAGGGCCACCAAGACCAGCGTTTCCAGATTGAATTTCGCAGTCTTTCATTACTCCGTTAAATCCATTATCCCAAACGAACACACCAAAAGAGCCTCCGCCTCCTTGACCTCCGCCTCCGCCAAGGCCTCCGCCTCCACCTTCACCTCCGCCACCGCCTCCAGCGCCAGAACCGTTACTGTTTGGGGGAATGGTGTCTGCTTCAATAAATGGCGGAATCTCTGGAATAGCCAGCCAGAAGATACCCCCTTGAGAACCGCCTCCGCCTCCACCTCCGCCACCAGAGGCAACACCGCCTTCTAGTCCAGAAGTACCAGAACCTGGTAAGAAAAAGCCGCCTCCGTATGCGTATGCACCCGGCACTCCCGGTATACCAACAACTCCATCGGCACCATCAGATCCAAATTCTCCATCGTTGGCCAAGGTTCTGTCGCATTGTGTTGATATAATGGTGGTAAAAATTTCTTGACCACCCGCTCCGCCATAACCTGCGGCTGGTCCTTGCCCTGACTCTCCATCATACCCAGGAAAGGCTTCTCCGCCTGCAGGAAGTTCATAAGTTCCGCGTTCTCCGCCATCTCCTCCAACTCCGCCCATGTTACTACCTGGAAAAGAGCAACATCCGCCTAAGCCACCTTGTCTATTACCAGCGGCATCTTCTTCTCCCGGAGAACCAGCATCTCCCGGTGCACCAACAGGCCCCGCAGACCCAGGAGAACCGGGGCTTCCATTACCGGCATTACCGGCAATTACATTGCATCTAACCAACTCATAATCTGAACAGTTATTAAGGTAAATGCCGTAAGTGCTAATTCCTTCGCCTAAGGCGTTGGCCGTTCTTATAGTTAAGTCTTGAAGTCTAAAATTTGATTGCCCAACTGCTTGCACGCCAACCAATCTTGGCGGGCCCATTTGCGTATTTGTTGGATCTCTAAATAATGTGGTTACCGATGAGTTGTCTTTAATCCAATTGGTATTAAACCCACCAATAAGCTGTGCGTTACTTGGTATAATTAATTCTTGAGAAAGCACATACGTACCAGATTGAATGTAAACCTTATCGGCATTACCCCCAAGCATAGTCATGCCTGTAAGCAGATCTACAGGGTCATCTGCAGTACCAGCGGATATAGGTGTTCCCACCACCGAAACATGAATAATATCTGAAAACTCTTGACTACCGAGCCCTGTACAATTTTGGCCCGCAGCTAGAACTGGCAATAATAGGGCAAACAAATAGGGGAATGTTTTAAGACCTAGACGCAACTGTATGTTGTAATTTAAGTTGAATAAATTCGATAGTAGCGCAAGTTCGGCATTGCTAGTAGGTTTTGCAAACCAACCTCCTCGCTTTGTTCCATTGTTACAAACGGAGTTATTAAAAGATGGTTGCCGCAAGCGGGATGGATTAACGCACCTGATTGGTTGCCATGGATTCCTTGTCAAAAACTGAGACTAAACCATCTTCATTCGCTAACTTCGCAACCGCAAACATGGACGTACTAAACCATCTTCAGCAAGCCAAGCAAGAACAACGAAAGTTGTTTTCTCTGCTTATTGACCCTGATAAAACAGGCGGAAATGAGCTAGAGCGAACCGCTATTGCAGCACAAGAAGCTGGGGTTGATATGTTTTTCGTGGGAGGAAGTTTGCTCGTAGGCAACTCACTTTTCGATACGGTACAAATCATTAAAGCAAACTGCAATATTCCTGTGGTTTTGTTCCCGGGAGATAATATGCAAGTGGTTCCTAATGCTGATGCCATTCTTCTTTTATCTGTCATTTCTGGCCGAAACCCAGAGATGTTAATTGGCAAGCATGTGGTTGCCGCTCCGCGATTAAAAAACAGCGGATTAGAAATCATCCCAACGGGATACATGCTTGTTGATAGTGGAAGACCAACTACGGCTTCTTACATGAGCAACACAAATCCGTTGCCGCACGACAAGGACGATATTGCAGCTTGCACCGCCATGGCGGGAGAAATGCTCGGGCTGAAAACCATCTTTATGGATGGTGGAAGTGGCGCCATGAACTCCGTTTCTGAAAGCATGGTAAAACGTGTTTCAGACCATGTAGATGTTCCTATTATAGTTGGTGGCGGATTAAAAACGCCCGAAATGGCCAAGGCTCGTTTCGATGCTGGCGCAACCGTTGTGGTTGTTGGAAATGCTATCGAAAAAGACGGTTCTCTCCTACAAGAATTGGCTAGCGTCTCGAAACACTAAGCGTGAAAGTTACCCTTGAAATAACGATGTATCCGCTAGACGGAGACTACAAAGAGCTTGTAAAAGACTTTTTGAGAAAGCTGAATACGTACAAGAATATCGAAGTAATTACCAACGGAGTAAGCACCCAAGTTTTTGGTGAATATGATAATGTGATGGCGGCTTACACCCAAGCTCTTAAGCCATCAATGGAATCGGGCATTGCCATCGCAGCGGTTTCCAAAATCATTAACAGCCATTTACCGCCAGACCGCTGGGATTCGAGTCAATGGAAGTGACCAATTGAGTTTCGCAACCCAAATTTTCTCCAAACATTTTTGGACTGCCGAGCGAATTATTGAAGTCCTGGCAGTTATTAGCAGTTTCCTTTACACCTATCTATATATAAAGGGAAATCCACTGTGCTGGTTCTTCGCTTTTGCCGGAGCAGCACTATTCACATACCTCTGTTATGTACGGGAAATACTGGCCGAGAGCTTTCTGCAATTCGTCTATGTATTGATGGCGATTTACGGCTACCTCAACATGGATAACGAATGGCAAATAAACGTTTGGAGTTGGCAGCAACACGCCATTTGGATTGCCATCGGCACCGTTGGCATGTTCGTTTGTTTTTTCATCCTTCGAAAACTAACCGAAGCCAAAATGCCGCTAGAAGATTCCTTCACAACGGTATTTAGCTTGGTGGCAACCTGGGTAATGGTGAATTACGTACACGAGAATTACATCTATTGGATGGTTATTGATGCGGTTTCCATTCATCTTTATTGGAAAAGAAAACTGTACTTCGGCTCGGCACTTTTTGTGGTTTACACAATCATGGTAACCGCTGGGTATTTTGGATGGATATGATGCAGCCACAACCTCAAATAATCGCCATAATCGGACCAGAAAGTACGGGTAAAACAACGCTATCAAGAGAGTTGTCTCTGCATTTCAACGGCAGCCTTGTTCCTGAGTTTGCCCGAGAGTTTTTAGAAGCACGCAACGGAATATATTCTCAAGCGGATTTACCAATCATAGCCAACGGACAAATTGAGTTAGAAAAATCGATTCTAGAAAAAGGAGTTACACCCATTTTTTGCGACACAGATGCGGTTGTTGTGATGGTTTGGCATGAATTCAAATACGGTGAGATAAGTAAGGCATTGGAAGCCATTTATCGCAAGCAGGTGCCAAGGAAGTACCTGCTAACATTTCCTGATTTACCGTGGCAAGACGACCCGCTTCGCGAAAACCCAAAAGACCTCAACGCCATTTTCGAATTATACGTCAAAACATTGCAACGGCTTGGTGCGGATTATTCAATTGTTAAAGGAGTTGATAGTTCACGTCTGAAAAATGCGATTAGAGCGTTGAGCTAAGTCTCCGTGACCCTCCTTTTCTCATATGAATCTCTGTGCAAAAACTATAGATACATCGAGTAAACCCCATCCCCAAATATTTTAGACAATCTCTGTGCATCTCATTATCTCTATTCTATCTCTGTGCAATAATCTGCGCATATTTGAAGCATGAGCCTATCATCATCCTTCGAAAAAGCATTCAAAACACTACTTCCCGCGCCTTTTACCATTGCCGTAATTCTCACTTTGGTTACCATGGTACTGGCGTTGGCTTTGACCAATTCTGAAGCAACAGGAATAGACCGAGGAATTGAAATTCTCACCTTTTGGGAGAAGGGAATTTGGAACAGTGGACTGATGGTTTTCGCCATGCAGATGATGCTAATTCTAGTTCTTGGTCACACCCTTGCTCTCACAAAGCCTGCGGATGCCATCATCAGTTTTGCTACGCGCTTTTGCACAAATACTGCTTCTGCCGCGGGCGTAGTTACGTTTTTAACGATAATCGTTGGGCTATTCAATTGGGGATTTGGATTAATCTTCGGAGCTATTCTGGCAAGAAAAGTTGGCGAACATGCAGCCAAGAACAATTTGAATCTGAACTACCCATTAATTGGCGCAGCTGGCTATTCTGGCTTGATGGTTTGGCATGGAGGCATTTCAGGTTCGGCTCCCATTAAAGTAGCGGAGCAAGGTCATATCACTTCGTTGATGAAAGACATCGTTTCGCCAGAGCAACTTTCGCTCCTCCCCGACCCTGTTTTGTTCTCTGAAACGGTTTTTGGGAACATGAATCTGACGGTTACCATGTTGGTTCTAATCGTCTTGCCGTTGTTTATGTTTTTTCTTGGAAAGCGTTCGGACAAACAAACCAAGTTGCCGTCAATCTCAAAATCCGAATCAACCATTGACACTCAAGTTTCTGGAGCAGAACGTCTAGACAACTCAAATCTTTTTGCCCTAGGTTTTGGATTGCTGATTTTAGCCTACTCCGTCTATTCCGCTATTCATTCCTTCCCCGAAAAAGGATTGGGTTTTATCAATCCAAACTACATCAACCTACTTCTTCTCGGGTTAGGCGTTACGTTCCACGGGAGCTTCAAAAACTTTCTTGCGGCCATTGACCAAGCAATTGGCGGAGCGGCTGGTATTCTTATTCAATTTCCACTCTATTTCGGAATAATGGGAATAATGAATAGCTCCGGATTAGTCAACACATTTTCCGATTTTTTCGTGAGTATATCTAATGAAACCACTTTCCCCATCTTCACCCTAATCAGCGCTGGAATTGTAAACGTTTTCGTGCCAAGCGGTGGCGGGCAATGGGGTGTGCAAGGGCCAATTATTCTTCAAGCGGCTTCCGAATTAGGCGTAAGTATTCCTAAAAGCATTATGGCATTGGCATATGGTGATCAACTGACCAATATGCTTCAACCATTTTGGGCATTGCCACTTTTGGGCATTACTGGACTTAAAGCCAAAGAGATCCTACCATACACAGTTGCATTGATGGCGGTTGGGCTGCTTCTTTACATTACTGTTTTGCTCATATTTTAACCTACCCATGGCCAACGGCTTCCAATCCAAATAATTATACTTTTGACGCCAATCAGGGGTGTCCGAAAATCGGGCTGAGATTACACCCTACAACTTGATCCAGTTAATACTGGCGGAAGGAGATGAAAAAACCACTACTTATTGTAGCGCTTTGCTTGTGCGCTTTACAAATGCAAGCTCAAATTATTTCGGGAACCGTTTATTCTAAATCAGATAGCGAGGCCATTCCTGGTGTAAACGTAAACGTTGATGGAACCTATAGCGGCACATTTACAACCGCGGAAGGGAAGTTCGAAATTCGATACGGAAAGTTAGATTCTGTTAAGCTGAAATTCAGCGCAATAGGCTACGAAGAACAAGTACTGGCCGTGGCCACAGGCGAGGAAAAATCGCACAAAATTCACCTCATCCCAACTTCTTATGAAAAGGATGCTGTGGTGGTAAGTTCAACTCGTGCCAACCGCAATACAGCAACAGCTTACACCGATGTTGACATGGAAACCATCGAACGAAGAAATTTCGGTCAGGATATTCCAGTTTTGTTGGAGCTTGAACCAAGCGTTGTTTCTACTACCGATGCTGGCGCAGGCGTTGGTTACACCGGCATTCGTATTCGTGGAACAGACCCAACTCGTATTAATGTTACGCTGAACGGAATTCCAATCAACGATTCGGAATCGCATGGCGTTTTCTGGGTAAACATGCCCGATTTAGCTTCTAGCTTGGATAATATTCAGGTTCAGCGAGGAGTTGGAACAAGCAGTAACGGTGCGGCCGCATTCGGTGCAAGCATCAACATGCAAACCAACACTTTCCGCAAGAAATGGTACGTGGAAACCACTAATGGTTACGGTTCATTCAATACATGGCGGCACAGCGTATCGGCAGGTACAGGACTTATCGCCAACAAGTTCACAATTGATGGACGATTTAGCAGAATTTCTTCTGATGGATACATAGACAGAGCAACATCTAGCCTTTGGTCTTGGTATGGCTCTGCGGCATATCATGGCAAAAAAACGATGATTCGTTTCAACGCTTTAGGCGGAAGAGAACGAACATATCAAGCGTGGTACGGAACACCTCAGGATTCGCTCGAAACAAACCGGACGTTTAATTATTACACTTACGAGAACGAGGTTGACGACTACGGCCAAGACCACTACCAATTGATAATTGCTCATGAATTTAACCGCAATTGGACCTTCAATCTAAACGGACATTACACTCGCGGGAAAGGCTATTTCGAGCAATTTAAAGACGGTGAAGACCTAGCAGATTATGGTCTAGAAAATGTGGTGGTTGGAAATGACACCATTACAACCTCAGACATTGTAAGAAGACGCTGGTTAGACAATCATTTTTACGGTTTTACCTATGCTGTAAATTACTCCGGCAAGAACGTAAAAGCCACTTTAGGCGGAGGCTGGAATCAATACATGGGCAAGCACTTTGGCGAAGCAATAGAGTCTGATTTTACTGAATACGAAGAGTTAAGCCAGCGCTATTATGATAACGATGCCAAGAAAACCGACATCAGTTCTTACTTACGCGTTAACTATCAGGCCCACAAAAAAGTAAACCTGTTTGTTGACCTACAAGTTCGGTCTATTGAGTACAATTACGAAGGACCTGAAGCGGATATTTTCGGGAGAATTACAACCGAGGAACAGCGCATAAACTGGTTGTTTTTCAATCCTAAATTGGGATTCAACTTTGATTTAAACAGCCGAAACCGAGTTTACACTTCTGTGGCAATGGGAAACAGAGAGCCAGCCAGAAAAGATTTGGTTGAGGCCACACAAATTTCCAGACCAAAACACGAAACGCTTTACGATTGGGAATTGGGCTACGAACGAAAGTCGCGCTCCTACTCTATTGGTGTAAATGCTTTTTGGATGGTTTACCAAAACCAACTTGTGCCAACCGGACAGGTGAATGATGTAGGTGCGTACACAAGTCAGAATGTGGATTGGAGCGACCGCTACGGCATTGAGTTAATGTGGAGCGTCAACATTCATAAGAAGTTGAACCTTGCCGGAAACTTCACTTGGAGTCAGAGTAAAATATGGGATTTCACCGAATACATTGACGATTATGACAATGGCGGACAAATGGAAATTAACCACGGATTGACTGACATTGCCTTTGCTCCGAACTACATCGTTGCGGCCAGTTTGACTTACGAGCCAATCAAGAATCTGCGTGGTTCTTTCATCACCAAATATGTTGGCGAGCAATTCTTGGACAACACTTCTAATCGCGATAGAATGCTGAACGATTATGTAAATGGTCAATTCAGATTGCAGTACAACTTTGAATGGAAGTTCTTCAGAGAAATTGGTGTTGGTGTTCAGTTAAACAACATCTTCAATCAACTATACGAGTCAAACGGATACACGTTCTCCTATATATATGGAGGAGAAACCACCACCGAAAACTACTACTATCCGCAGGCTGGCTTCAACTTTATGACCATGCTTACGCTGAAGTTTTAGCAGAACATCCGTATTCTTGATTTGTGAAATCAGCATTCTACAAATCGCCCATTGGTTGGCTAGAAATAGTTGAGGAAAAGGAAGCTATTATCGAGGTTAAATTCTTTGATGATGATTCCTTTTCTACATCTCAAAACTTAGAGCACGTTCTGAAGGATTGTGTTCAGCAATTGGATGAATACTTTACGGGTAACCGAACAGAATTCAATCTCCCGTTAAATCCTGCTGGAACAGATTTTCAAAAAACAGTTTGGGCTGAATTGCAGAATATCCCGTTCGGAAAAACAGTGTCTTATATGGATATGGCCAAACGGCTAGGCGATCCGAAAGTGATAAGAGCGGCTGGCACGGCAAATGGCAAAAATCCGATTGCCGTGATTATCCCATGCCACAGAGTAATTGGCAGCGATGGAAGCTTAACCGGATATGCAGGTGGATTGAAAAGAAAGCAGTGGTTGCTGGAACATGAGAGTTCGCAAACCAGCTTGTTCTAAAATCGAACTTAAATCACTTTCTTTTTCAGGTAGTAAGTATTGAGTCTCATACCTGAATCAACTGATTCTGTTGCAGATTGAATGGTATATCCGTTGGTTAAGAAATTGGTGAGAGTTTGCTTCGCGAGCAAATCGCCACTTCCTGCTTCAGCATCTGAAACTTCTACCTGCTCAATTTTACACGAACCTTTAGAGACAACAACGACTGGCTTAATATCAAACAACTCGTTGATTGGTTTGATAACTCGCACAACTGCAAGACTGTCGTTTTTGCAATCTGGAGCGGGTCCACCAGTCCAAGAACCAAAAAGGCCCCAAGCCGAAACTGACACTAAAACAACAAGAGATTTGAGTAGTGATTTTTTCATGGTGGTTGATTTGAAGTTGAAAATAGAGATTGCAAAACGCAAAAGCAACCAAATGTTAATTCCCACAATTGCAGTGTTGATCCATATGCACCTTGGCATTTGGGAGTAGATTCTTAATGTCTTCCTGCTCCGATTCGGTTAAAACGATAACCCGTAAATCAAGCTCTTCCAATCCCCACATTTCTGCCATAGAACCTGGCAAATGAGTTAGATTATTGCTCCACATATCTATGTAGCGCAGTTTCTTAAGCTGCCCAATTTCGTCAGGAAAAGTCTCCAAATTGTTTTGATTTACAATCAACTCTCGGAGGTCTTCTAACTCACCAATTTGAGGCGGAATTGACTCCAAACGGTTCTTAAACAATATTAATTTTTTAAGCTTTTTTAACAAACCGAGTTCTGCTGGCAACTGCTTAAGACGGTTCTTACTTAAGTCCAGCAACATCAGGTTTGGAAACTCCGTAAACACTTCCAACGGCACTTCCTTTAGTCTGTCTTTAAGCTTGAGACTATATACGCTGTCTTTCGGGGAATCCAACGCTTCCTCTAAACTTGTGAATTGATATATCTCAGATTCCAACGCGTCTAGTGTCCAGTTTTGGGCAGTCAGACTTCCAAAACACAGAACAAACAAAGAAACAAGGAGTGTTCTCATAAACGATTTTGAACTAAGTTCTTATCAATCTCTAACCTTTTCTTAAGGTCATCAACATTGCTAAACTTCTTTTCATCTCTAATCCGCTCTGCAATTTCTAAGGTAATCTTCTCTCCGTAAAATTCCTCGTCAAAATCTAGAACATGAACCTCAATCCGTCTTGCTTCACCGTTAACGGTTGGCCTAGTTCCAATATTGAGCATTCCCTTCATTTTATTCCCATTTAGAAAGACGTAGCAAGCATACACACCGTTGGCCGGCACCACCTTACTTTCTTCTTCTACCTGAATATTTGCCGTTGGGAAACCAAGTTGCCTGCCAAGTTTATCTCCGTGAATTACTTTACCAGAAAGCTGAAACGGGTGAGCCAAGTATTTATTGGCCGTGGCAACATCTCCGCTTTGCAACGCTTTTCTCACCTTGGTTGAACTTACGGCTACATCATCTACATCTTGAACCGAGATTTCCTCAACCTCAAAGCCGTAAAGTGGGCCCGACTCTTTTAAATGCTCAAAACTGCCTTCTCTGTTTCTTCCAAAGTGATGATCGTAACCGATAACTAAAACCGAGGTTCCAATCTTCTCAACCAGAATTTCTCTAATAAAGTCTAGTGAAGTTGTGCGAGAAAACTCTTTTGTAAACGGATGAATGATGAGGTTTTGAACTCCAGCTTCTTCTAAGAGCTGAATTTTTTCCTCCATGGTGGAAATGAGTTCTAAACCATGGTCGTCTGGAAACAGCACCATTCTTGGATGTGGATGAAAAGTGAGCAAAACGCTCTCGCCATCAACTTTTCTGGCAATCTCATTTAGTCGGTCAATAATTTTTCTGTGTCCTACGTGAACACCATCAAAAGTCCCAGTTGTAACAACTGCACCTTTTACTTTTTGAAATTCGTCTATAGAATGAAAAACCTTCAACTCCGTGATTTGGGTTTGCAAAAGTATCTAATTAGACCTACTAGATTTTGAAAACCTAGCAAGTCTGCCCTCACACCGCGTTAAGGAATGAAGCGGCATCCTTTTTTGAGGAACGAGAAAAAAGATACAGCGCAATGCCTGACGCCAATTGCGGAGTTAACGGAGCTTTTGGCGGAACGCCCAAAAACCAACAATTCTCGCTTAAAAATGGTCGTTTATCAACGCTTGTCAACATTTTTTAAACACGCCTTGTTCAGGCAGAACGAATGACCTATTTTTGCGCTCCGAAAATCGAGCCTTTTAAAACGGTATAAAAAGAACATATAAATGTCAGCTCTAACAGGTAAAGTAGCACAAATCATCGGTCCAGTTTTGGACATTAGCTTTGATAGTAGCAAAGGAGAACTTCCTAAAATTCTTGATGCACTTGAAGTAACTCGTCCTGATGGACAGGTTGTAACACTTGAGTGTCAGCAGCACGTTGGTGAAGACACCGTTCGTGCAATTGCGATGGATTCTACAGACGGTTTGAGCCGTGGAACTGAAGTTAGAGCGGTTGGTGCACCTATTACAATGCCAATTGGTGACCAAATTTTTGGTCGTCTTTTCAACGTAGTTGGAGACCCAATTGACGGAATGGTTGATTGTGACAAAAAAGGCGGTTACGCTATTCACAAAGCTCCTCCAGCATTTGAGGAACTCTCTACTGCAACTGAGGTTCTTTTTACTGGAATTAAAGTAATTGATCTAATTGAGCCTTACGCTAAAGGTGGTAAAATTGGTCTTTTTGGTGGTGCTGGTGTTGGTAAAACTGTACTTATTCAGGAGCTGATTAACAACATTGCAAAAGGACACGGTGGTCTTTCTGTATTTGCTGGTGTTGGTGAGAGAACAAGAGAAGGGAATGACCTTCTTAGAGAGATGATTGAAGCTGGTATTATCGATTACGGTGATGCTTTCCGTGAGAACATGGAAGAAGGCGGATGGGACCTTTCTAAGGTTGACCATGAGCAATTGAAGAAGTCTAAAGCAACATTTGTTTTCGGACAGATGAACGAGCCTCCTGGGGCGCGTGCTAGAGTTGCACTTTCTGGATTGACCATTGCCGAGTATTTCCGTGATGGAGATGAGAAGTCTGGAGGTCGTGACATCCTTTTCTTTATCGACAACATTTTCCGATTTACACAAGCTGGTTCTGAGGTATCTGCACTTCTTGGTCGTATGCCATCTGCAGTAGGTTACCAACCAACATTGGCTACTGAAATGGGATTGATGCAAGAGCGTATTACTTCTACAAAAAGAGGTTCTATTACATCTGTACAAGCGGTTTACGTACCTGCGGATGACCTTACTGACCCTGCTCCAGCAACGACTTTCTCTCACTTGGATGCAACTACGGTACTTAACCGTAAGATTTCTGAGCTTGGTATTTACCCAGCGGTTGATCCATTGGATTCAACTTCAAGAATTCTTACTCCGGCAATTGTTGGTGATGAGCACTACAATACCGCACAGAGAGTTATTGAAACACTTCAGCGTTACAAAGAGCTTCAGGATATTATTGCCATCCTTGGTATGGACGAGCTTTCTGAAGAAGATAAATTGGTTGTACACAGAGCAAGACGTGTTCAGCGTTTCCTTTCTCAGCCTTTCCACGTAGCAGAGCAGTTTACTGGTCTTAAAGGTGTTTATGTTGATATTGCTGATACAATCAAAGGCTTCAACATGATTATGGATGGAGAAGTTGATGAGTACCCAGAAGCAGCTTTCAACTTGGTAGGTTCTATTGAAGAAGCTATTGAGAAAGGAAAGAAATTGATGGCAGAAGCGTAAACGGGCAATTCGGGAATTAGTTTTTTAGCTAATTAGAAAACCAGTTTCTCGAAGCTTGTAACTTGAAACTCAAGACATGAACTTAGAAATCGTAACACCAGACGAGAAGATTTTTGAAGGAGAAGCAAAGCACGTGCAGCTTCCTGGAAAAGAAGGTCTTTTCGGTATTATGGACAAACACGCACCGATAGTTGCAACACTTACCAAGGGTAAGATTAAAGTTGAAGCTGTGGATGGAGACATTCAGCACTTTGAAATTGGTGGTGGAGTTGTTGAAATGAACAACAATAAAGTGATTGTTTTAGCTGAGAATTAAGATTTCAACCAATACAGTATTAAAAGCCCTGTTCAAGTTTTGAGCAGGGCTTTTTGTTGATAGATATTTTCAAAAGTTCGGAATGCATTTTGCTACAAGCCAAAGTCAACTACTAAATTGCACCATGATTAGATTTCTGATTGCCACTTTCCTATGCTCCATATTTATAAGCATAGCAGAGACTGATGCTCAAACCGCCAGAAGAGTGAAATTTCCATCAAAAGATGGCGTTACTATTACGGCTGATATGTACGAAGCAGACCCCAGCTATCCGTGGGTAGTTTTGTTTCACATGGCTCAATCTAGCCGAGGCGAATTTCAAAAGATTGCTCCAAAACTTAACAGACTAGAAGTAAACTGCATGGCGGTTGATTTACGTTCTGGAAAAGAGAACAACTTTATTGTTAACGAAACTTACGTGTTGGCCAAGAACACTGGCTTAGGAACAACTTATATGGATGCAGAAGCAGACATGAAGGCCGCCATAGAAAAGGCTTACCTGATTGCAAGGAAGCCAGTTGTCATTTTTGGAAGTTCCTATTCCGCATCGCTTGCTTTGAAACTAGGAAGTGAAATGTCTCAAGTAAAAGCAGTGATAGCTTTTAGCCCTGGAGAATATTTCGGGAAAGATTTGGATGTAGCCGATGTCGCTAAAAACCTCACAAAACCAACTTTTATCGCCTGCGGTTCTGACGAGAAGAAATACACGGATGAAATTGCCAATGCAGTTCGTTCATCAAAGAAAATTTACTTCGCTCCAGGAAAAGGCGGGGCTCATGGGTCTAAGTGTTTAGACAAAAAAACAGAAGGCGAAACCGAGTATTGGATTCAGATGATAAACTTCCTTCAGACGGTTAAGAAGGAGTATTAAAACATGACCTTGACACTTCCTATCATCAGCAGAAAAAAAATGTTGATGAGAACCGCTTTCTGGGGAAGCTTCGGTTTGTTCAGCGTAGGGTTGTTTGGTGCAATGGTGGGTAGAAGAGGGCGCTCAATATTCCAAATGATTGAAGCAGAATGGTATCATTACTTGTTTGCCTTAGTAGGAGTTATTGTTTTCGGATTAATCGCAGCTCTTGGCTGGCCTTCTGACTCATACAAAATAGGTTTCGTAAGGTTCAAAGGTGGGTTCATTGAGGTTAAATCGAAACGCTTTAACCTGACTTCGACCTTGTGCGATTTAGGATCAATTAACACCTACCCTAAGTATGGAAGCCCGGTTAATCACCCGAATGGTCAACACTGGAAAATGGAGATAGCTACGATTGACGAGCCACCTTTGGTCTTAGATGTTATTATAGGCGCCAAGGACATACCCATTCTGAAAGACCTAGGTGTTAAATTGAAATTCACAAGTGGGACTAACTGAGTTTTGGATTGTTCTTGTGCCGGTTAGAATCTCGATTCGTCTTCTTTTCAAGATTTTTCTTCAATGCTTCTGTCAAATCAACACCTGTTTGATTTGCTAAGCACATTAGCACGAAAAGCACATCTGCCATTTCATCACCAAGGTCTTTATCCTTGTCACTTTCCTTTTCAGACTGCTCTCCGTATCGTCTAGCTATAATTCTGGCTACTTCTCCAACCTCCTCGGTAAGCATGGCCATATTGGTCAATTCGTTGAAATAACGGACCCCCGTGGTTTTAATCCATTCATCGACTAATTGTTGTGCTTCTTCTATTGTCATTCTAAACAGGTCTAATGCGTACAAAGAAATGAAACGATATGTACAGATTAAGCCAACCCAAACCGCTATTTTTAGTCCTTTCTATGATGCAAAAAGCTTTTTCGTTATTGGTAATCACTTGCGTGCTGGCTTTTGCTGGGTGTAAGAAAGACCCAGACCTAGTTCCTGATAACGATGCGCCTTACTATTCTGAGGTTTCAGATTTACTAATTGAAAACTACATCCAACGGGTTTACATAGACCAGATTGGAAGAGAGCCATTTAATGCAGAAATGGCATCGGAGGTGCTCACGCTGAAAGCGGCAGAATTGAGTTTTGAATCTCGCGAAGCAATGATTCTTAACCTGCAAACCAGCACCGATTTTGTTGCTGGAGATGGTTCTTACAAGCAAGCATATTACAATCGGCTTTACGACCAAGGCAAGGCACGTTTTATGGAAGCCGCTTCAAACGCAGAAATAGCGGAAGTGATGGGCCCAATTGCTGGAGGAATTGACAATGACTCGCTAAACGGAAATTGGGAAGGCGTAGCCGAACGTTATTCGTTGCTTAGTAAACTTCAAGCCGTATTAGATTCTGAGGAGAAGTACATGAATGCGGAAATTGAAATAAGCGATATGTGTGCCGCGATGGTAAACAATGCTGTTTATGATGAAATAAACATGAACACGTTCAATTTTGTAAATGCCAGCTTTGACAATATGTTCTTTCGTTTTCCAACGGAACAAGAATTTTTTACTGGATTCAATATGGTTGAATACAACCAACCTGGAAGCATGCTTGGTGCATCTGGCCAAAACAAAGATGAATACATCAGAATCTTAGCTGATTCTAGAGCGTTTTATGAAGGTTTAATCGTTTGGTCTTATCAAATTCTGCTTGCACGAGAGCCTTCCACCTCTGAAACAAACGCCTTAATGATTGACCTTTTTATTGACCATGATTTGCAAAAATTGCAACGTTCAATAATGATAACTGACGAGTATGC
>JBMYXX010000014.1:0-22101 GCA_049608805.1 Flavobacteriales bacterium
TCGAGTATTTTCCGTAGTGAAGGATTCTTGGAAAGCTATGAAGAAGTAATTTCTACGATTGCAGGAATTACGGATGAAGATTTAATTGCTGAGCACGAGCATTACGGAATAGAAGACGATGCAAAAATCCCGAAGAGTATTTCGCGAGCGATTAACAACCTAATCAAATCGCGTCTTGAAACCTTAGAGTGGTCTAGCGAGTCTTCGATATTTCAAAACCCGGACTATTCCGGAGATAGATGGCGATTGGATTTCGCGAAAGCACCTTTTTCAATTGAAGTAGCATTTAACCACTCAACCGTTATCGCTTGGAATTTGATTAAACCCGTACTAGCGGGAGAATTGAATCACGTTCAGAAAGCCATTCAAACTCGGGGCGGAATAATAATCTGCGCTACACAGGGAATGAAGGAGGCCGGTGGGTTTGATTCCGCTGTTGGAACGTATGAGAAGTTCATCGAACATCTCGACCCACTTAGAAATCTATTGACTGTTCCGATTATGATAATTGGTTTAGAGGCTCCTGAATCTTTCAAAATTGAACAGTATCAACTTGCTCCGCGGAAAAAGATTGGTAAGGTAGTACGAGTTTGAATCGACCACCCACGTTAAAGATTACGAACAAGGTCAATTGATTTTCATTTAAGTTCGTGATTGCTACGCAGATGAAGCGGTTACCTTTCCTGAAGAACGATGAAAAAAGATAGTTTCCCGATAGCTGTCGGGAAGTCTGACCCCGCCTTAAGAAGACTTCAAAAAAGCGCCCTAAAACATGATTGAATAAGGTGTATTGTAACATCAACTGAAATAATTACTTTTGCAGCCCTCGTTCTGAAACATGAAAAAGTCTAGTGCATTCATAGTTCAATTCTCAGGATTGAAACTCGGGAAACACAAGTTCAATTTCATTGTGGACGATGCGTTCTTTGAAAAACTCGAATATTCTCCCATTGAAAAGGGAAAAGTTGAGGTAGATATTGTTCTGGAGAAAAAGTCCAGTATGATGATTCTCGATTTTACTCTAAACGGTTGGATTGGCGCAAACTGTGACAGGTGCACGGTTAATTTCAATCAGCAACTAAAAGGAGAACATCAATTGTATGTGAAATTTGGTGATGACTTTGAAGAACTTGACGATAACCTTTTGGTTATCCCGAGAGAGTCTTACGAAATGGACGTTTCGCAATTGATTTACGAGTTTATAGGATTAAACGTTCCGTTGAGGGCTATTCCTTGCGAAGAAAGTGACGACACATCTTTATGTGATCAGGCTACTTTAGACGTATTGGATGACGCTGAAATGGACGAGAAAAAGAGTAACCCTTTATGGGCAGAATTGAATAAGATTAAAGATCAACTGAAAGATTAACAAGTATTAAGGAATCGTATAATGGCACATCCTAAACGGAAAATATCGAAGCAGCGTAGAGACAAAAGACGTACGCATTACAAGACTGAAGCAGGAACAATTGCTTTGTGTCCTACAACTGGCGAACCACATCTTTACCACCGTGCTCATTGGTACGAAGGAAAACTTTACTACAAAGGAAAAGTAGTAATGGAAAAGGCATGATACATTCCTAATGCCGATAACTATCGGCATGGATTTGTGAAACATGAGATTGCGGCTAACTTAGCCGCAATTTTTGTTTAGAGGAGTACGGAAAAACGCCACGGAATGTCGAAAACCAGAGCAGCCATTACAGGAATTAATACTTGGGTTCCAGAGTATAAGCTTACCAACGCTGAGCTGGAAACCATGGTTGACACCAATGACGAGTGGATTCAGTCTAGAACTGGTGTTCAGGAAAGGAGAATCCTGAAAGGAAAAGACATGGGAATTTCCAAAATGGCTACTCCCGCTGTTAAAGGTCTCTTAGAAAAAACCAACACCAACCCAGAAGATATTGACCTGGTAATTTGCGCTACAGTTACTGCCGACATGCAGTTTCCGGCAACCGCAAATATTGTTTCCGATCAGTGCGGAATGGTTAACGCTTTTAGCTACGATTTAAACGCGGCTTGTTCTGGGTTTATCTACGCACTTACCACGGCTTCTATGTTTATTGAAAGCGGCCGTTATAAGAAAGTGGTTGTAATTGGTTCCGATAAAATGTCGTCAATTATTGATTACACAGACCGAGCAACATGCATCATTTTTGGCGATGCCGCTGGCGCTGTTCTTATGGAACCAAGCACAGATGGAAACGGATTAATTGATCATCAGCTACATACCGATGGTGCTGGTGTTGTTCATCTTCACCAAAAAGCTGGAGGTTCTGCAAGACCTGCAACCCATGAAACTGTTGATGCTAGAGAACATTTTGTTCACCAAGAGGGTGCAGCCGTTTTTAAGTTTGCCGTAACCAAAATGGCAGATGTTTCGGAGGAAATAATGAAACGAAACAATCTTACTGCTGATGATATTGCTTACTTAGTTCCGCACCAAGCCAACAAGCGAATTATTGATGCTACAGCCAACCGCGTTGGTTTAGATGAAAGCAAAGTGATGCTGAACATTATGAAATACGGCAACACTACCAACGGAACTATTCCATTGTGTTTACACGAATGGGAATCGAAATTGAAGAAAGGAGATAATCTAATAATTAGTGCTTTCGGAGGCGGATTTACCTGGGGAGCACTTTATCTAAAATGGGCTTACGATACGCCTGAATAGGCAAAAGCTCGCTAGTCAAAATTTATACCTTTAACCACCAATCAAAGGAATTAATATGGATGTTAAGGAAATCCAAGAACTAATAAAATTCGTGTCCAAATCGGGCGTTAGCGAAGTAGAAATTGAATCAAAAGGATTCAAAATCAACATTAAAACACCACCTTATAAAAGAGGTGGTAATGGCCAACCTGAAGTACAAATTGTACAGGCAGCACCGGTTCCTACGCAGGTAGTGACCGCGCCCGCACCGCAAGCAGCAGCACCAGCTGCAGCTCCGGCCCCAACGCAAACTGCTCCAGCAGAAACAGCAGACGATTCTGGAAACTATGACGATGTAAAATCTCCAATGATTGGAACGTTTTACCGATCATCTTCGCCAGACAAACCGCCATTTGTTGGGGTTGGAGACGAAGTGAAGAAAGGAGATGTGATTTGCATTATTGAAGCTATGAAGCTCTTTAATGAGATAGAATCTGAGGTAAACGGTAAGATTGTGAAGGTGTTGGTAGATGATGCCAGCCCTGTAGAATACGATCAGCCGTTGTTCCTAATTGAGCCACACTAAAACCCGCTCATCGTGTTTAAGAAAATTCTTATAGCCAATCGTGGCGAAATTGCGTTACGCGTTATTCGCACATGCAAGGAAATGAATATTCGTACCGTGGCGGTTTATTCCACTGCGGATAAAGACAGTTTGCATGTACGATTTGCAGACGAAGCCGTGTGCATTGGCCCAGCTCCAAGCCCGGAAAGTTATCTCAACATTCCTAGCATTATTGCTGCTGCTGAGATTACCAATGCTGATGCTATTCATCCAGGATATGGTTTCCTCTCTGAGAATGCCAACTTCTCCAAAATTTGCGGAGAACACGGCATCAAGTTTATTGGTGCATCACCAGAAATGATTGATGGCATGGGCGATAAGGCTTCGGCTAAAGCAACCATGATTAGCGCTGGGGTTCCTTGTATTCCAGGTTCAAAAGGACTTTTAAATGACCTTGCAGACGCTAAGAAAACAGCCAAGAAAATCAAGTATCCCGTAATGATTAAGGCTACCGCTGGCGGTGGCGGAAAAGGGATGCGTGTAGTTTGGTCTGAGGATGAGATGGAGGAACACTGGGATTCAGCCAGACAAGAAGCTTCTGCATCTTTTGGAAATGACGGAATGTACATGGAGAAATTCATTGAAGACCCTCGTCATATCGAAATTCAAATAGTTGGTGATCAGCATGGAAATTACTGTCACCTGTCTGAGCGTGATTGTTCTATTCAAAGACGCCATCAAAAACTGATGGAGGAAACTCCTTCTCCGTTTATGACCGATGAATTGCGAGATAGAATGGGCGAAGCGTCTGTTAAGGCTGCCGCTGCTGTTAATTACGAAGGCGCAGGTACAGTAGAATTTTTGGTTGATAAGAACCGAGATTTCTATTTCATGGAAATGAATACCCGAATTCAGGTTGAACACCCAATTACCGAAGAGGTAATCAACTACGATTTAATTTGGGAGCAGATTAAAGTTGCTGCCGGAATTCCAGTTTCAGGAAATCATTACTTCCCGCAAATGCATGCCATTGAGTGCAGAATTAATGCTGAGGACCCAGAGCACGGTTTCCGACCAAGCCCTGGTTGTATTACAACCTTGCACACGCCTGGCGGACACGGAGTGAGAATTGACTCTCACATTTATGCTGGTTACTGCATTCCTCCGCATTACGATTCTATGATTGCAAAGCTCATTACGGTTGCTCAGACTAGAGAAGAAGCAATTGCTAAGATGAAAAGGGCGCTAGATGAATTTGTGATAGAAGGAATTAAAACAACCATTCCTTTCCACCGTAAGCTAATGGACAATGAGAACTTCATAAAAGGAGTTTACACCACCAAGTTTATGGACGATTTTGAGTTTTAAGCTTACTGTTTAACCATCCGTTGTAATTCACCAATTCAGCATCTTCATTTCTAGAAGATGTTGTTTTTAGAAACAACTTAATGTTGTCCTTAAGCCTTTCATCCCTTGGCGATATGGCCTTAAGGAACATATCCGAAACAAGTTGAACGAGCATTTTTTCCCTGATGTTTTCTTGATTCTCTAGGTGCGCTTTGAAGTCTTTTTTAATCTGATTCATTCGGTACTCCAAGAAATCTGTATCGTCTAATTCTATCCGAATAAGTAACTCCAAAATGGCTATTCTAAACTTTAGCGGTTCTGCAGTACTTGCAAACTTCTCATGATGATAAAGCTGATTCAATCGCTTTATTGATTCTCTGTATTGTCCAAGATCGAAGTAAAATATGGCCAAATTCAGATAAACGAAAACCGTGTAAAATGGTGTTTTCTTTAGCTGTTCATTATCCTCCAACTCCAGCAAAATGGAAATCGCCCGTTCCATATCAACCTTTGAGTAGTTGATTACCAATGAATTATAGTAGAAAAACATAAACCGATCGTAATGCAAACGGTCAAACTCCTCCATTCCAAGCTTCAGCTTCTCTGCCCACGCTAGCGATTCTTTAAGCTTATTGTTCTTAAAAAGAGCGTTAACCATATAGGTTAACATCTGCAATTTGGTCTGATGATTACCCTTATTAAACAAATCTTCCTTCTCAAAATCGGAATATGTTGTGCGCAGATAATCCTCAAGATTGGGAAAATCATGCTGAGAAAGTAGTATCTGGCTAGCAGCCTGATAAATCTTAAAGCGCAAAGAAGAACTCCCTTTTAGCTCTGGGCTATCCGTAAGCTTCTGAACGGTTTCTTGGAGCATGTCAACCACAGGGTTATCAACTGGAGAAAAGTTCTGCGTAATCTTCAGTTTATACTTCACGGTTGCAAGAACATCATCAATCTGCCGAATAGATTTTAATCTAGCTTCGTTTTCTTGTCGCTTGAATATGTAAGTTTCTGGATTGATATTGAGCATTTCTTGAGAAAGCCTGATAAACTCAGTATAAATTAAATCAAGCAGCTCAAGGTTTTCAATTGCCAATGCTCGCTTCTCGGCCTTGCCTAAAAAATGCTCCGCTAGTTGAAACAGATTTCGAGACATATAATGACGCGCTAAGTTGTACAGGTTTATGGCCTGAGTAACATCCTCATTCTCAAAATGCTGCACCATTAAGCTTTTACAAAGTTCAGATTTGAGCCTGTTCTTTAGCCTATAATAGGGATTCTTGTTTCCGTCTGGATATAGTTTGTGGCTTGCGGCATCCTCATTAAAGTTCTCGCGTTCTTTCCTTATGATGTCAAACAACTCAATGTCTTTTCTTGGTTGATTGCTGGCTATTCTGGAAGAATAGATTTTGTAGAATCTAATCTCTTCCTTGTTCAGGCCAATTATCATTTGATTGAGAGTGTCCATTTTGAGCGCGTAAGAAATATCGAATTTATAAAACCATTTTTAGAATCATCAGATTACATTTGAGTAAACAACGCAGGAAATGAGGTTGATATTGAAATTCTTCGTGGCATTTTTAGCTAGTAACGTAATGGTTAGCCAAGTGCTAGCGCAGAATGTTTACCAGTTAGAAATTGACAGCGTTGCAGGCTTGCCAACAACAATTGTTGATGGCGATACAGCTGAATTCTTTCTCACTCTTTCTTCAAACAGCCCATTATTCTACCAAGGTGACTTTTTTGTTGAGTTAGAATACAACGGCAATTTCTACGAAGCCGATTTGTCTAATGCGGCAAATGCCTTTATTGGCTCAAGCTCGCCAAATACAATTCTGGTACAACACAAATTTTCTACAGAAGACGATTTAAGTATTGGAGATAACGTGGTAGTGGTATGGCCCCGTATTGGAGATGGTGTAACACCCGAACAAGAAGTTGTTAACCCGTACACCACAACGATTAGGTTACTTGAACCAAACGGCATTAAGGAACAAAACTCCCGTATTAGAGAGTCATTTATCTCCCCCAATCCAGCTATTACGGGTATCAATTACAATTTAGAGAAGTCATTTAAAATTCAGCGATCTGTTCTTTACGACCT
Source organism: Flavobacteriales bacterium (assembly GCA_049608805.1). Taxonomy (GTDB): domain Bacteria; phylum Bacteroidota; class Bacteroidia; order UBA10329; family UBA10329; genus UBA10329. The sequence goes on from JBMYXX010000014.1 coordinate 6,679, forward strand.
AACCGGAAAAGAACTTCTTAGTGCTGGTTCAGCCACAGAATTAGATATTTCTAATCTCCCTAATGGCATCTATTTTATTGATGTAGTTACCGAAAAAGGAAATGTTTACTCAGATAAGCTTCTTATTTCTCGCTGATTAAGATTCTTTGGCCTTATTGGCTAATACGTTTGGCTAATTTTGCGCCAACTCAAGCGCATGGCACATCGTAAATACTGCAACAGTTTAACGGAATACAGTCGTTTCTTAACCAGAGAGGTTATGGTTGGAAATGTTGGGATTGGTGGCTCTAATCCAATTAGAGTTCAGTCTATGACCACCACCGACACAATGGATACCGAAGCCACGGTGGCCCAAAGTATTCGAATGATTGAAGCGGGCTGCGAACTGGTTAGAATTACGGCACCAAGTAAAAAGGAAGCAGAAAACCTGGCTAATATTAAGGCAGGCCTTACCAAAGCAGGCTACAACACGCCTATTTGTGCAGACATCCATTTTACTCCCAATGCCGCAGAAATTGCTGCGACAATTGTAGAAAAAGTCAGAGTAAATCCGGGGAATTACGCTGACAAGAAAAAATTTGAGACCATTGACTATACAGATGAGTCTTACAAAAATGAGCTGGCGCGAATTCGGGAGCGATTTATTCCGCTCGTTGAAATTTGCAAAAAGCACGGAACTGCCATGCGTATTGGCACAAACCATGGCTCACTGTCTGACAGAATTTTAAGCAGATACGGTGATACTCCGTTGGGAATGGTTGAATCTGCCATGGAGTTCCTCAGGATTTGTGAAGACTTGAATTTTCACGACATCGTTTTGTCAATGAAAGCAAGTAACACGCAAGTTATGGTTCAGGCCTACCGCTTGTTGGTAGCAACCATGCTTGAAAACGACATGAATTATCCGCTTCATCTAGGCGTAACCGAAGCCGGAGAAGGAGAAGATGGCCGTATTAAGTCTGCCGTTGGAATTGGAACTTTATTGGAAGATGGTCTTGGAGATACGGTAAGAGTTTCGCTTACAGAAGACCCTGAATTTGAAATGCCTGTTGCCAGAAAACTGGTTGAACGGTACGACAATCGCGCAAGCAGCCAGAAAGCCATTCTGCCATACAATGATTACTTAATAGATGCTTTTCAGTTTAAAAGACGAGCAACAAATGAGGTTTTAAATTTTGGTGGTGAAAACGTTCCAAGAGTGATTTCTGACCTTTCCGCTAAATCAGCAATTACACCAGCAAACTTATTTGCATTTGGCTGCAACTATTCGGTTGATTTAGACAAATGGAACCTAACAGACCAAGCAACCGATTACATTTTTATTGGCGACAATCAATTAGATTTTGAAATCCCCGGTACTGTCGGGGTAATTCAGAATTATGATTCTTGGCAAGCAGAAAAGCCAAGACACTACCCGCTTATAACTGCCAAAGACCATTTTATGGGCGGCCTTCGGTCCGATAAACTCAACCTTATTGAGTGCAAAATATCTGACATAACCGAACGATTTGTTTCTGCCCTTGGAAAACATGATGTGGTTGTTTTAAAAACAATAAATGCCAACGCGGTTTCCGAACGCAAACGCGCTGTGCATCTTCTAATAGAAGGTAAAGCCACATCTCCGGTAATTGTTAAACAGCATTATGCTGATGAAAGCGAAGCCTATCAATTGTACGCTGCTACCGATGTAGGAGCGCTGCTAATTGATGGTTTGGTAGATGGCTGCTGGCTTTCGGCAGACAACGTACCCGATAGAATAAATAATAGTACCGCATTTGGCATTTTGCAAGCCTCTAGAGCGCGTATCTCTAAAACGGAGTACATCTCTTGTCCTAGTTGCGGAAGAACGCTTTTTGACCTACAAGAAACCACAGCAAAAATCAGAAACCGAACTGACCATCTAAAAGGTGTCAAGATTGGAATAATGGGCTGTATTGTAAACGGCCCAGGAGAAATGGCTGATGCAGACTACGGTTACGTTGGCACAGGCAAAGGAAAAATTACGCTTTACAAAGGCCAAGACGTTGTAGAAAGAAACATACCGTCTGAGGAAGCATTAGAAGCCTTAGAAAACCTCATTAAAGAAAACGGAGACTGGGTAGAACGAGCTGAAGCCAAAGCATAAAAAAAGGAGCCAAATTGGCTCCTTTAGAAATTCGATATTAAAGTAAAGAATTACAGTTTTTCAACTTTCTTCATTCGGTCCCAAGACTTTCCTGAAAGACCTTCCCATTTGGCTTTCATTTCGCCAATTTTCTTTGTTTCAGCCTCATAGTCCAAGTTTCCATTGTCTTTATTGGCTTCAACCTTAGCGGTATAATCTTCAATTCTTTTTTTAAGCGCGTCTGCTTCTTTCTGAATGTTCTCTTTAGAACGCTCTTCGGTTTTAACTGCTCCAGCTTTGTCTTGAGCTACAGCATCAACTCCTGCAAGCATGAAAGCCGCAACGGCCAATGTTAGTGTAATCTTTTTCATATTCAATTAATTGATTGTGCGATAAAAATAGGGATAAAAAAAGCCCCGCCAATTGGCGGGGCTTTTCTAACCTAAAAGCCTAAGACTTCTTAGTGAATCTGAATCTTGCGAGTAACAAGACCTTCTACAGTAAATACTTGTAGTAGGTATGTTCCTTTTGCAGCATTAAGATTAAGCTCTTTACGGAAGCTTCCGTTAAGAACAACTCCTTCAGAATAAATCTGACGTCCAGTCATATCTAAAACTGTGATCTGCGCATTAGAATCAACTCCTTTTGCCTCAACTACAAACTGACCGTTTGATGGGTTAGGGTAAATGCTCAAGTTAGCTTCTAGCGTTTCTACAATACCTACTGGTCCTGCAACCTGAATAACTTCACAGTATTCTGAGGTACATCCGTTAGCATCAGTTACAGTTAAACAAACCGTGTAAGAACCGTCTGCAGCGTAAACATTGGTTGGGCTAGCATCTGTAGATGTGTTTCCATCACCGAAGTCCCAAGCGTAAGTAACAGCTCCTGTACTTGCATCTGTAAATGCCACGGATAGACCTGTTGCAACAGATGTGAAATCTGCATCAACGGTTGTTTCGGTAAGCGTTACGAGAATATCTCCTTCGGCTCCATCGTATCCATCTACCAACACAAAGTATGTTGCAGCTGGGGTTAATCCACATAAATAGACTTCACTATTACCGAAAGTTATCGCACCAGCCAAATCATCATTCGCAGCAAGCTGAACCTGAGTCCCTGTTGCAAAATCTTGACAACTTACGGCTTCGTAAACAGCCAATTGCGTGTCAAAACTTGAGCCGTTTGCACTCACAATGATGTTACCTGAAGCAGGTGCTTCAAAGGTGAACCATACACTATTCTCAACATCTGTATCAAAACACCATCCATCATTTCCATTACAACCGTCAGTGGCGTCTGGAAGAATTGGATCTGTTGCATCAGCGGTTGCTAACTCATTTGAGTATGGTCCGTTTGCACCCATCACAAGGGCCTGCGGTGAACAAACATCATCATTAGCTGGTGCTGTAGGTGGAACCGAGCATGTAACAGATAAGTCAAATGCACCTTGTTCCTGCAAGAATCCAGTTACATAGAAGTAATAATCTGTTCCTTGAACGCTAAGGAACCCAACAGTTGATGCTCTATTTGAACCTGGAACCCCTGTAGATTCACAAAGCGTACCGAAGTCACCTGAAGTGTCGTCATCATTACCAGCAACACAAACTAGGTTGTTACAATCTCCTGAGAACACTCCCAACTTGGTATCGAAGTCTGTACCTATGTTACAGGTTGTAACGGTAACAAAATCTCCAGTACCAGCAAACGTGTACCAAACACCAGGTCCGGCAGTAAGATCGGTCCCACAATTACCACCAAGGCTAGCATCAGCAGTACCGCCAACATTAGTACCTGAGGTTGTTTGACCACAAATAACTGTTTCTGCATCTGCACAAAGATCGTTAGCTGGTGGTAACGGATTTACCGTAATCAATTCGCAAAGAGTATCTCCATCAAGATCACAGTCGTTAATAGCAATTAAACAAACAGTGTAATCTCCGTCTGCCGCGTACGTGTGCGTTGGACTTTGCATTGCAGATGTGTTTCCATCACCAAAATCCCACATGTAAGATGTAGCGTCTGTACTGGCATCTGTAAACGCAACATCAAGCGTACTTGCAGTTTGCGCAGCTGAAAAATCTGCTACCGGGTCTTGGCTAACTGAAACAGCTGCTCCAGCTAAATCTGCGCTATAGCACTGAGTACCTAAAGCAGTAATCGCGTCTGTAACCGTTGGATCTACAGGAAGATCTGTTGAAGGATCAAACTGTAGTGGATCATAAACAAGTGTATGGATGGAGTAATCTCCTGTAGCACTAACTTCAAAAGAAGCAGCGGCATCCATATTAACTATGTTTCCAAGAGCGTCAACCAAAATGTATGCTTGTAAGTATCCTGTTGGAACAACAGAGTTACCATCATGCGTAGCAGAAATAGTAGCTGTTCCGCCAGAAAGACAAGCTGTTGCAGCGTCTGCAGTAAGCGTTCCAGCATCTGCAGTACAAACACAAGAAACAGATAAATCGAAGTTTCCTTCGTTTGCAAGGAAACCAGTAACGTAAATCATGTAATCAACTCCAAACTCACCGTAAAAGTTAACCGTTGAAGCACGGTTTGCTCCTGAAACACCAGTAGACTCACATAACGCTCCAAATTCACCAGAGTTATCGTCATCATTACCATCTATACATGTCATGCCAGCACAGGTTCCTTCAAACACACCAAGTTTTGTGTCCAAGTCTGTTCCTGCGTTACATGTCGTTACCGTAACTTCTTCTCCGGTTCCAACAAAGCTGTACCATACGCCTGGTCCGGCACTCAAATCTGTAGTACATGTTCCTAAACCGGCTTCAGCAGTTCCGAAAGCATTCGTTCCAGAAACGGTTTGTCCACAAACCACTGGTATTGCATCTGCACAAAAATCATTTGCTGGTGGAGCGCAAGAAATTGACTCCAAGCTTAATACAAATGAACCTGAGTCTAAAAAGACAGACCCATCATAAGAGCTTACATATATGAGATAGTCTTGACCATCAACAGTGGTGAAATCTTGTATTTCGGAAGTGTAGTTACCAGCGTTAAAGTCAATATCATCATTGCTAGCAACACAAGCTGCCCCTGCTCCGCACGCATCAATAAGCGCTAGGTAAGTATCAAAAGTAGAACCGTCTAGAGAAATGGTGTAATCAGATCCGTCACCAGTAAAAGAGTACCAAACTCCACGCCCACCATTTGTACATACTGGTTCATCAGTTGGTGTGGCAGAAGCAGTACTTCCAATAACCACATCTCCGCAATCTAGAGCAATTGCATCTGCACATAAATCGTTGTCTGGTGCTGGCAAAGGAGCGCAGGTAACGGCTAAATCGAAGTCTCCTGTAAGTGTTGTAAACGTGCTATAGTTACCAACATAAACGTAATAGTTTAAACCACCAAGCGCAGCGAATGTAACCGTTGAATAATTTGTTGCTGGGCATCCGTCATCATCAGTAACTTCATCCAATCGCGTGTCGCAATCTCCGTAGAAAACGGCAATTTCCGTGTCATAACCGCTTGTAGAACCGCAAGTACCAACAGTAACTAACTGATCATTACCAGCAAGCACGTACCACACGCCTTCACCAATTCCTGTTGCTGCCCCTACGTTCGAGGCGCCAACTGTAGTTCCGCTTACTACATCTCCGCATTCTATTACCTCAGCGTTCTCGCATAAGTCATTAGCCGGAGGAGTAGCACAGGTAAGTGTCATTTCAAAGCTACCAGTAGCGGTTCCTTGATAACCGCCTACATATACGTAATAGTTTGTACCAGGCGCTGTTTCGAAAGTCAACACAGATGTATAGCCACTCACAAAGACATCTCCTCCATCTTCATTAAAATCGATACCTGCATTACCACACCCATCGGTATAGCCAATACGCGTATCAAAATCAGTTCCTGCATTGTCAGTAGAAAACGTAACAGTAGAGCCGTCTCCTGCATAGACATACCAAACACCTGGGCCTGGTACGTTATCGAGTTCATCCGTGTTGGTAGCTCCAATCGTTGTTCCTGTAACCGTTCCACCACATGTAATTGTAAGGGCCCCTGCGCATTGGTCATTTACAATGCCACCAGATTGCGCAACAGCTCCAAAAGACCATATTAAGGCGAGGCCAAGGAAAAGCGCCTTTGATTTAAAGTATAGTGTTTTCATTATTTCTTCGTTGTAGATTTAGCTTTCTTTGTCTCTAACTGCTTTCTTACTGCAGCATCTTTTTTAGCTGCATACTCCTTATCAGAGCTACTTGAGCTAGAAACAATCTTTACATTTGGTTTAAGCTTCAAATCATGCTTAACCACCGTTCTTGGATTAGCCTGCATGTAAGCTCGTTTTTCATCAGCAGAAAGTACGGCTGCTTTGTTCACTGAAGTTTTGTGTTTCACTTCAGATTTAACTTTGGCAGTTTTAACATCCGTGTCTCGTTTTGCAATTTCTACAGGTTTTAAATCCTGAACCGAGCTATTACTTTGCGCCATTCCTACATGGTAGGAGCCTAGCAACAATGCAACAGCCACTAATTGTCTAAGTGTTTTCATGTTGTTTTGTAGATTAATTAAAGGTTTGTTTTTGTTCTTACTCAGTACGTGAATCGCGCAAGTTAGCGATTTGCTTTTGTCTTGCAACATAATTTACACCCAGAAATGGCCTAAAACTGGGCTTATGGTTAGGTGAAGACTTAAATTGGTTTAGTCTGGATTAACCACAAGTTTTAATGCCATCTTAATATTATTCCTAGCTCAGACTTGAGAGACTGTTGGTCTTGAATTTGGCGGCTAATTCAGAAACATAATTGTAAAAAAGCCCCGTTCGACCATGACGAACGGGGCTTTGCAGTTATGGTTTACTCTAGTTAATGAATTTCAATCTTCTGAACTGACTTAGCGTCATCAGAACCTACATGAACTAGGTAAGTTCCTTTTGGCACATTAAGACTTAAATTCTTTCGATAATTGGCGGATACGTTTAGCTGCTCAGCATAAACTTGTTTACCAATTACGTCTGTAACAGTAAGATTTACCAATCCTTGGTACCCTTCTAGTTCTAGGGTAACATTTCCGTTTGATGGATTTGGGTAAACCTTAACCGTGGTAGCCGCTTGTTCTTCTTCGACACCAACCGTCAGACAAGCCGGGTTATTTGCTTCTAAGAAGTTTACAACCATACTTAATGTTGAGTCACAATTTTCTCCCAACCCATCTGTTGCATAAAAGGTTAAAACCCAAGCCCCTGTCATCTCCGGAGCTCCTTCCCCAGAAAGCGTTCCATTAATGTCCGCATCTAAATCGAGCGGAAAAAGACCAAGATCAAACCCAGTAATTGTGAACGAATCTCCACCATTTAACCCACCTGATGTTCCGCCTAAGGCATTACTAAAGCCTATAGAATAATCCGAAGGAGAAGATTGATTACCATCTAATGAAATAAGTGCAGTCTCTCCTGGACAAACTTCTTGATTAAAATCGTTCGTGTAGGCACCAGCTTCGCATGGCAAACAGGTTGCCTCATTCGGTCCACAGAGAACAATCGGACTTCCGTTATCTGTTAAAAAGCCCGTTGTGCAATCTACTTGATCAGGCGCATCGCCTGCTGCAGTTCCTAGTTGATGTACATTGATTCGATACGTACCAGACTGGCTTGCCGTCCAACCTAAAGAACATTGGTCGAAGAACGTTAAAGACGAACCTGTAGCCTCTTCACCGTTCCAAGCATCAACAGTTGTTCCGTCTGGTGCAATAATGGTTATCTCTGGTATCCATGTACCCGCGTTAAAACCAGTACACATGTTAAAAACGTAGTCTGCTCCAGCTTGAACATTATCGAGTATATAAGAGTCTCCACCCCAAATACCAAACCCTTGAAAATTCGCATCTGTAGGCGTGCATCCATTTCCATCATCACATGGTGCTCCTCCTTCTGTATTTAGGTTATTATAAGTGGTTGTAAATGTTAGACACGGGTCAATCGGCCCTGTAGTTTCGCAATAATCTACCGTTAAATTGTATTGGTTTAAACCAGAATTACATGGGTAACCATGGAATCCCGTTGCACCAATAAGGAGATGATAAGTTCCTGGCGTAGCCGAGAATGTAATGTTTCCGGTTTCGCAAGCCCCAGCAACTTCAGCAGAAAGTTGATTTAGTGTCGTGCAGTTGTTGTCAAAAAGCACTCCGTTCAGCGGCAATGCTCCGCCAAAATCAACGGTAATATTAGTTGTCTCAGTTACTACTAACTCGTACCAATCTAGGTCTCGATCTCCATTCTCAGCCCAACATGTTCCGGTTAGCGACTGTCCACAAGATATTGTCTCATAAACCGCTGGTGTCTCATTGCAACCTCCGTTTAAATCGGCACCACATGCCTCAGACTCAAAAGAACTATTTCCTGGCACAAATGTACAAGGGCACTCTATTGTAAATGTTTGTGTTTCGCTGATGGTGGATTCGTTATCAAGAAGGAAAATGTACTCAACTCCCGCTACCAAGTTGGCTCCGCCAAATTCGCCTGTAAATGCTATGTCGCCAATACAAGTCCAACCCAACGTATCACAACTAGCTGCTGCGGCCGGTTTGTACATATAGTCGATGTAACTTGTTCCTGTTGCGCTGCTAACATTAACTGTATGCATTCCGCTTACAGTAGGTGTAAAAGAGTAGAATTGCTCGTTTCCCGGCAACTCAAACCCGCATGGGCCAATAAAATCGAAATCGATAACACCAGCACCAGATAGAGTTACCGTTTGTGGTGCACCACAGGACGCAATTGGGAGTACATCATCGCAAGGCTGATTAAAACCAACCAATAGTAAGCTGTCAATTGCAGCACCTGCTGCCCAATTGTCATCTCCGGCCATACTCTCATCGCTATGAACAAAGCTAAACTGTACATCTCCGAATGGCCCTTGAAGCGGCACATACAATCCTTGCCAATCTGCAGGATCTGTTGGTAAAGAAATGGTATTCCAAACAGCACCACCATTAACTGTGAAGTCTAGGTTTGCAATAGATCCAAATTCACCAGTAAGGAAAACGTCAAAGAAAATCCAAAGCGAATCGTACGGAGACATGTCGTAAACCGGGCTGGTTAACATATCATTACTTGCATCGCAGTTACACTGATCATCATTTGCAACAGCAAAGTTTCCTCCATTGTCTGGCGGTAATGTCCAATATATAGTGTTGCCACCATAAGACGCTGTAACACCTGCGGTGTTTAAAACCTCCCAACCGTCTTGCACTCCACTTGGTGGGTCAGTAAACGGTGGAGTATTTACCGTAGCAGTCCAGCCAGCTGGAATTACTCCTGGGGCATCAAATTCTTCGACCATTACTACACTAAATGGTGCTTGAGCTTGAATTGTGTTGAGTCCAATAAAGGACAACGCGAAAGCGCACAAGGCCACTTTCTTAAGTAGATTTTTCATAATAATTGGTTGGGGTTGATTATTTCTTAGGTCTGCGACTCTCTAGGTACTTGATTCGCTTTTCGTAACCTGAACGATTGAAATTGACATTGTCTTCATTCTTGTCAATTACCTTCTGAATTTCAGCAATCTGACCATCGATGTACTCATCGGTCATTTCAATAACCGGGCGTTGGTAATCTTTATCTAAACGCTCAGCAGTCTTCATTTTTCTAGCAACTGTGGCTTTGTAAGCAGATGAATTTTGGGTTGCATCTTCTTTAATTAACTCCGATTTACTAGCCGAAGATTTTGTTGTTGATGTAGAAGTGTTGTTCTGAGCCAAGGCTGAACCAAAGCAGAATAACGTAAGCACGAATGCTAAAAAAGGGGTTTTCATAATATAATATGGTTTAGTTATTACTCAAAGTTAGTCATTGAGTCGGTTAACCGTGGCTTTAGATTAAAGAGGTTTTACCAATGCGCTTATAACAGAGTCTGTTTTAGCCTTCGACACATTAAATTCAGCCCGAGAATCTTCTGAAATTGGTTCAGACGGTGGCAACTCTAAACTTCTGTGGTTTACCTGCTTGCCATTTTTCCAAAAGCGGAAGCAAACATGTGGGCCAGTTGCAAGGCCTGTGCTACCAACGTAGCCAATAACATCTCCTTGAGAAACTCTTACTCCTGGCCGAATGCCTGTTTTGATTTTAGACATGTGCAGATACTGCGTAGAATAAACGCTGTTGTGACGCATCTTCACGTAATTACCATTGTTCCTTTTAAACTGCGCATGAGTAATAACGCCATCGCCAACGGCATAAATAGGCGTTCCTGTTGGTGCGGCATAATCGGTACCCAAATGTGCTTTGTATCGTTTTTGCACTGGATGAAATCTTCTTTTGCTATACCCAGAACTTATTCTCGAATACTTTACTGGTGCTTTCAGAAACGCCTTTTTCAGATTATTCCCTTTTTCATCGAAATAGCCTTTCTCACTTTCTCCCTCAAAGTAATATGCTTTGATAGGTTTCTTGAAATGTGTGAACGTACTGGCCAAAATTCTGTCAACGCCTATTGATTTTCCATCAACGTAGTTTTCTACGTACAAAATCTCAAATGCGTCTCCTTTTTGGATGCGATAAAAATCGATTGTCCAAGCATAGATTTCGGAAAGTTCTACGGCAAGAAACGGGTCTGCATCTTGCTTTTTTAAATCTACGTACAGTGATGAATTGACCGTGCCTGTAACGTAACGTGTTCTTTTTTCAATGTCTTTTTGACCCTTGTAAATCTTTAGGCTGTCCTGCAGATTAAACACCACATATTCTACCGCATTTGGTTCGTAAACAAAACAGGTAGCAAAACCTGTAGAGTCCTTTTTGCAGTAAATAGTATATGGTTTGCCTACCGCTAGTTTTCTTACATCAAAAACTTCTTTGGATGCCTTGGCCAGTTGGTCTATTGTAGCATAAGGCACACCATACGGTAAGAGTATGGAAGATAGATTTTGATTGCGCTTTACATGGTCTTTTACAACTATGAACGAGTCTGTAACCAGACCGTATTCCATATTGGCTTCTAACTCAGGCTCAACATCTTCTACGTTTATTTCTTTAGTAGAATTCCCTCCGCAACCGAGGAAAACCACAAACACCACTAACCCAACCAACTTCGCAATCCTCTCCATCACCAAAAACAAATATTCTTTACCTAACCAACGTAACGGTTCCTTGCTCCGAGAAATTATTTCCATCGGTTCCTTTTAGCGCCAGTACATAATAATAGGTGCCTTCGGCTGCTTTTGCGCCTCCGTTAATGGTTCCGTCCCAGCCCCAGAGTTCTACTGGCGGAATTGCACCATCGTAATTATAAACAGGTCTTCCCCAGCGGTTAAAAACCTTCATGCTTGCCTCTACCATTGCAAAAGTGTAAGGCTGAAAGCGTTCATTTAAATCATCACCGTTAGGGGTAAAAACATTACCAACTTGGTACTCAGGAACTCCTTCAATGTAGATTTGAAAAGTGGTGTCATCCACACATCCATTTTCATTCATTACGCTTAGCGTAATATCATACCAACCACTATCTGGGAATGTGTAATTAACCATATCTAGGTTGGTAAAAACGGTGTCGTTTATTAACCATTCTGCTTCTTCAAGCGGCAGCAAATCGGTTGTAAAAACGGCATCCAAGCTAACTGACTCGCCTTCTCCACTTGCAACAGGATTTGTGTAAACCGTTACTTCTGCTTCTGTAGAATCTATGCAACCTGCGGCCGTTGCAATATCTAACGAAACCATGTACGTGCCCGCTTCATTATAGGTGGTTGAAACATTAGATCCTGCATCGGTTTCACCATTTCCAAAATCCCATTCCCAATCTGAAACCGAGCCTGGAGACACGGAAGATTGATCCATAAAATCTGTCTCTTCGCCCTCACAAACTTCGGTAGAGGTGAAGTTTGCTACTGGGTTTGGGTTAACCACTACATCAAGAGTGGCAGTAGCGGTGCATCCTTCGACATCTTCAATGGTCTGAGTAACTGTAAAGTTTCCTGGATTAGGAAAACTAATCTCTCCGGGCATCGAAGCTTCTGAAACTTGCCCGTTACCAAAATCCCAATCCCAACCAATTACATCGCCAAGAGCGCTATAAGAGTCATCGATAAACTCGATGGATTCGCCTTGGCATACCTCCGAATCACTAGTCTCCAATCCCCCAGGAATTATCGCAAAGCAAAACTCTTGTCGGTTGAACAACCCTCCGGTACTCCCAGTAAAACCCCAGAAAACGTTCGGGTTACCGCCAAAAATATCTGTGATAATATCTCCGGTGTAGGTTGTTCTCAGGTCGCCATCCATGTAAAAGTTAATCACCATTCCTACCGGATCCCAACTTACGCGCATTAAATGTTCTAGGCCGTCTTCAATGTTTGGACTTGCCGCTAAAGCTTCTACCGGCCCTGCAAGATTATCTAAAGAACTGTGGTCAATGGAGCCGTTTGCCATGATAGAAACATGGTCGTTAACCATATCGGAGTGAAGAGGCCCATTATTATACGTATCAATGGTCATTGCAATAGAAGGGGAAATTCCTTCATATCCCATACCGCCTCCTGTAGAACCAACCAACGTACTTACCGGCTGAAGCACAAAAGCAATTCCATCGGCACCGCCAGGAATATCTCCTAGGTAAACATCAAACGTAAAGTCGAAAGGATTACTTAAGTCGATTTGAGCGTTGTTCCAAACCGAGCCACTTTCGTTAACAATTGCCTCTGTTAGCCTGAAACAATTACAACTTAACTGCTCTGCTGTACCATTTACAGCTTGCGCAAATGCTGATGAATGCGAAAAAAGCAGCCCAATTATGGCTACCGAAGAAACTATTGCTTTAAAAACGATGGTTTGTCTCATGGTCGAAAAATTAGCAACGCAAGCTAAATAGAAAGATAAAAGGCAAGCGTTAACCTAGAGACGAAAATACCGTGATGAGTTGCCGAAGCAACAACAGTAGTTTACTTGTTATTCACAAGGTCTTCAACCCAGCCTTTGCCCCACTCCTCTTTCTCCTTTTCTGACCATAATTCTGGGAAGAAGATTCGTTTCATAAAGCGTGGCGGAAGATATTTCTGCCAGTTGGTACCTCCGGTTGCGGGTACTCCATCCTCGTCTTTAAGCAAGTAACGAGCGGCTGTTTTGTAATGCTGAAGAGGCCAGTTAACGTTTACATTGGCATCGAGCGTTTTCATTTGGTCAATGAGACCTTGATCGTTTCTTTCTGCCTCTGGCAATGACTGATATTTGGCCCACAAATTTTTATCAGAATAATCTAAAGCCAACTCAATAAGTTCTTCAGAATACTTCTGTTCAAACTGTTTTAGGGTCAACGTCTTTTTACCTGTTTCTATTTCTGTAGCTCCGGTTTTCCAATAAATGAATTGGAACATTTCGCGAATTCCTTCTTCGTCCGAAGCGGTATCTGCAAACTTCTCACGGTAATCTTTATGCACCAGATTGTTCAATGCAGTAGAACAGATTTCAATCTTTCTGTACTGCGCACTTTGAAATCCGCTAGCAGGCAAAAGCGCCATTCTAAATCGCAAGAATTGCTCTTTATCCATTCCATGTTCCATTACGCCATAACTGGTAGTTAGTGCATGGAAATAGGCGTTAATTCTTCTAATTCGTTCCTTGAAAAAGCCTGGCTCTAGCTCTTCTCGCCAGCCTTTGTCTTCGCCATTTGGCAAGATATTTCTCCCGTTGTTTCCAATTTGATCATATTCATGCAAAGACAAACGGAAGTAGAGTTCCGTAATCTGATGATAGATGATAAAAATGAGCTCGTCTGGAAAATCCGTTTTAGGCTGTTGTAAAGACATCAGCGTATCTAGCCGCGCATACTCCCAATAAGGCACATAATTAGAAAGAAGCAATCCATCCAAATAGGCATTCATATCCTGCCCCATTGCCGCATACTTGTCTTTCAACTTTGCTAATTGATCCTGAAGTAACTCGTTATCCATCGTTTGATTTTGTTGCGACCGAAATTAGGTAAAACGCATACTAGAATAATGACTGCGGTCATGAACTCTCGTTAACCCGAATAGTTAATTTGGCAACATCAATCTGAAAGAATGGAGAAGAAGCAGATAATTATTGGGGCTGGATTAGTTGGCTCATTGCACGCGGTTTATTTGGCCAAACGTGGCGTTTCGGTGGAGATTTTCGAACGAAGACCAGACATGCGAAACACTGACATCAGCGCTGGACGCTCCATCAATTTGGCCATTTCGCATCGCGGATTAAAAGCTTTAGACAGAGTTGGTTTGAAGGAAAAAGTATTGGAAATGGTTATTCCAATGCCCGGCAGAATGATTCATGATGTAGAAGGGAACACCAACTTTCAGCCTTACGGGAAAGAAGGACAGCACATTAACTCTGTTTCGCGTGGTGGATTGAATGCTTTGCTGATGACGGAAGCCGAAAAGCTTGGCGTTAAAATCAACTTTAATATGCGCTGCACTTCCATGAATCTGGATGCTGGCCAAGCCACTTTCGTTGACGAACTTTCTGGTGACGATTGGGATATTGAGGCCGACCACATTTATGGAACAGACGGAGCTTTTAGCCAAGTGAGAAATGCAATGGTTAAAACCGACCGATTTAATTATTCGCAGGAATATTTGGCGCACGGTTACAAGGAATTGTCAATTCCAGCCGCAGAAAATGGCGGGTATAGACTGGAGAAAAACGCATTGCACATTTGGCCGCGAGGTGGCTACATGTTAATCGCACTCCCAAATTTAGATGGCAGTTTTACCGTTACGCTATTCTTGGCTTTTGAAGGAAAATATTCCTTCGAAAACTTGAATACCGAGAAAGAAGTGATGGATTTCTTCAACGAAGTTTTCCCAGATGCTGTGCCGCACATGCCAACATTGGTTGAAGATTTCTTCAAAAATCCAACTTCATCTTTAGTAACGGTTAAATGTTTCCCTTGGGCTTTTGAAGATAAAGCGCTGATTTTTGGAGATGCCTCTCACGCCATTGTTCCTTTCTACGGACAAGGAATGGTTTCTGGCTTTGAAGATTGCTACGTTTTTGACCAGCTAGCCGACAAACATTGGGATGATAAAACCTTGCTGTTCGATGAGTTCCAAAAATCTCGGAAGCCAGATGATGATGCTATTGCAGATTTAGCACTTCGCAACTTTGTTGAAATGCGAGACTCGGTTGCCAACCCAAATTTCCTTTTGCGTAAGCAGATTGAGAAAAAGCTTAGCGCCAAGCATCCTGATAAATGGACGCCTCTATATGAAATGGTAACGTTTTCTGAAATGCGCTATTCTGAAGCGCTTTCTCGCGGAAAAGAGCAAGACAAAATCATGGAAGAAATTCTTTCTTGGGAAGGAATAAAAGACAACTGGGA
>JBMYXX010000015.1:0-21940 GCA_049608805.1 Flavobacteriales bacterium
TTCATCGGGGTAATTATTGAAGTAGCCATAGTAATGACCATCGTTTCTGTTGGTCTTACCATTGTTGGTATTGACAACGCCATTCTTATCGGTTTTATCGCTGGACTGTTTAACGTCATTCCGTACATCGGCCCAATTATAGGAGCCGCTGTTGGAATTACCATTGGCCTAACCACAAATGCCGAAGGCTTAGAATTTGCGGGCATGCTTTCGCTAACAGGACAAATGGCCATTGTTTATGGAGCCGCTCAAATGCTAGACAATATCGTATTGCAACCACTCATCTATTCTCAGAGTGTAAAGGCTCACCCGCTAGAAATATTCTTGGTTATTCTGATGGCAGGAAACGTGGCTGGAATTGCTGGGATGATACTCGCGGTTCCCACCTACAGTATTGGCCGTGTTTTTATTGGCGAGTTCTTCAACCAGTTTAAGGTTGTGAAGGCCCTGACGAGGGAGGAGTGAAAGGTTTATATCCTGCCGTTCGGATATATATCATCCAATAACCGACCATTGCAAGCCAATACGCGAAAACGAATCCAAAAGTCCATAATAAGGGCTGTTGAACTCGACTATCTTTCCATGCATGAACTGAGTACAGAATCATGTAAAATAGGTACACAAGAAGGTAGAGTATCGTGAAATTGAATGAGCTTATATAATCTATTAGAACCCAAGAGTCCGTGTACAAATTACCATAGAGCATTGCGGGAATAACGCAAAAAGGGGCAAAAATACCTGCGAGATATATCAGTTTACTGACCAAACTCATTGTAAAGAGGTGTTGATGTTTTTGGAAAGTTAAACATTATGACAATATCAACACTCTTTTCTTTCTCCCGAAAATGTCTAAAAACTATGAATTTGAAGCACTGAAGAATTCGAAGAGAGACACCTCATTCTAATGATCAACTGCATTGTTTCTTGGGTGAATTGTTCAACCAATAAAAGTGGTAAAGGCGCTAACGAGCGAGGTTTAAAAATCAATTTTCAGGTTGTACTTTCGGGTTTCTGACAACCCCAAACAACCCCATGAAATTTTTCACACTCCTAATTGCCCTATTATTTGCGCTGCCAACATTCGCAACAGACACAGAACCCGAAGCCTATTTGGTAAGCTACGAACTGGTTAAATCTCACACCAAAAAAACGCTTAACGCACATTGGAAGAAGAAAAAAGTTCCAAAAATTGCCTTGCCGGTTAAGCTTGGCGTAGACATTTACGAAATCATTTACAAGGTAAAATGGATTGATGGAACCTGGCGTAATGCGTCTGGCATTTACTACGTTCCTAAAACAGAAAAAGCAGTTCCGTACATGATGTACGGCCATGGAACGCAAATTCACAAAGCCAGAAAAATCCACGATGGCGCTTCTCAGCAGTTTATTTGCCTTTCGCACGCTACCGATGGCTATGCTGCTATGTATCCAGATTACTACGGCATTGGTAAAGGTGAAGGAAAACATTTGTATCAGCACGCTTGGTCAGAAGCGCACTCATTTATATACATGCTAATGGCAGTTGATGAGTTGAACAAAGAATTAAGCGTAAAACATAACGGCCAATTGTTTCTAACTGGATATTCTCAGGGCGGACACTCTTCTTTTGCCGCGCACAAATACATCGAGGAGCTAAACGACCCGCGGTTTCAGGTTACTGCATCATCGCCAATGTCTGGCGCCTACGATATGACTGGCGTGCAGGAGGATTATATGTTTGAAGAATACCCAAGGCCGTTTTATTTGCCTTACCTCCTGCTCTCGTATCAAACAGCCTATCAAATTGTAGATACCGAAAACCCTTACGATGTATTCAAGGCTCCTTTCGACACGCTATTTCCTGGCTTCTTCGAAAACAACGACCGCAAAACATTAGATGAACTCAACAAGCACCTCCCAAAGATTCCAAGCCAGGTTGTAAAACAAGAGTTTATCGATGATTATCAAACAAATCAAAACCATCCGTTTAAAATCCGCTTGCGCGAAAACAATCTAACCGATTGGAAACCAAAAGCACCAGTACAATTGTGTTATTGTAAAGGCGATAAAGAGGTGAATTACAAAAACTCGGAAGTTGCTTACGAGCAAATGAAGGCTGCTGGCGTAGAGCATATTGCACTCAACAACCTTAGTGACCTCCTTGACCACAACACATGCGCGGCATTTGCAGTGCTTGCCAGTAAAGCTTACTTCGATAGGTTTAAGAAAAGAGGCAAAAACCCAAAAATGAAGGAAATGACACCTTTCAAAAAATGGGTTAGAAACATGGTTAAGCGTAAGGTTGAAAAAGAGTTTCGCGAAGCTGGAAACGATAAATCTTACCTCTAGAAAGGCAAGGTTTTTCTCAGCTCCAACTCGAGATTTCTTAAACTTGTTATTCTAAAATGAACATTGCAAGATTCATAGGAGCCACGTTTGTGGCGTGGCTAATTTTCCTCCTCGGAGGGATTGTTTGGCACGAGGTAATCTTTGAATCTTGGTACAATGAGTGGGTTTTCGGAATTGAGCGAATGGAGATGCCGATTCTCTATTTCGTTATAACACACGCTATGCGAGCGTTGGTTTTTGTTTATGTCTATCACATGCTTTATAAAGGCGGAGTTCCACTATTAAAAGGACTAAAATTTGGCTTTTTAATGGGGATTTTAACTGGCTTAACGGTTACCAGCTACTACGGAGATTTCAATATCACATCACCCGGATGGGCACTACTTGAGTTCACCTACAATATAGTCAGAGCATTGTTTGTGGGTATGGCAACCGCACTGATTATTGGGGAGCGAAACAGCGAACCAATTCCGTAAGAGGGCTAGCCGATTGGCTTCAAAACATAGGTAACTTGTTTGAAAAACAACAAGAATCTATAGTATTCCGCACTTTCTAACTCTAATCCGTTTTGCAGAAAAAGCTGTCTCCATTCAGCATCCGTCAGATTGGTATGCGAATGCCCGTAAAACTCCCAGTTCACCAAACTATCCGTAAACCAAGTCAGGTACTTCTGAAACTTCCCCTCATAAATATCCTCCATAATGATGATGCGGTTTGAAACACGCTTTGCTTCGCGAACGAGTTCTTCCGCATTGGTAGTGTGATGCAGCATGGTAATCAATTGGCATACATCGAATTTCTTATCCTCAAACCGGAATTTCTCTCCGTCATACACTTCAACATGTACATCTTTAAACAGACTTTTATCCGCAATATCCAAAGCGGACATCTTCATTCCTTCACTACTTAAAAGCTTAGTCAACGCACCATTTCCAGAACCCACTTCCAAAACCGTTTCTCCAGAATTTAAAAACGGCAACAAGCGTTTCCGTTTCACCTCTGCCCTACGCAACGCCCACTTACTCTCAAGCGGCGCAAACACATTCAACTCAAACAGCAGCAACAGATAAACCGGAACATATTCCAATACAAGCATCCACCAATTTTCGTGGTAATCCGAATGCCCAAAGGCATGATAAGACAGCGGAACTAGCATCATCCAAATCAGCGCAAAACGATATTTGGTGAAAGGCAAGAAAACCGCCAAAACTGCCACATACCAAGGATTTATAGTGGTTGCAAACGCATAGTAAACGAACCACGCAAAGAGCATCACCGTAGACAATCCTGCCATTTCATTGTTCTTATTTCGCCATGCGACAAGAAGAATAATGGCCAAGACCATCAACGAAAGCATGCGGCCAATAATCGCAATCTCATTGTATCCCGTTAGCAGCAATCCCGCTTCGCGGAAGAGGTAATAGATACTCGCATTAAACTCAAAATTGGTGAAGTAAAGCCTCACCGATGATAACACGTTCGGCACCATATCCGTACTCCAAAACGGAGCGTACATCAACCCAACAGTCAGAATTGCGACTGTGCTGTACACCACAGTCTTCACACACCCCAATCGCTTTACGTAGAATGGCAAAAACATCAGCGGCAACAGCTTCGTTCCTACGCTCAATCCGAATATAACTGCGGAAACAAATGACCTCCCAAATCCCGTCATTGCGAGAAATTCCTTTTTGGGATTTCGTGGCAATTTGCTTGCCCCTGTCCCAATAGTATCAGATTGCTTCAGTAGTTCCTCCTTCGCAATGACGATGGGGATAAACCATAAACTCAACAGCAAAAAGAAAATCATGAAAACCTCTCCATGCACATTCCCCGCAAACTCAATTATCACCAGCGGATTCAGTGCATACAACATGAGATTTCGAGTCTTCATTTTCCACCGCTTCAGCAGTTTGTAAATCAGCACCATGGTTCCAAACTCGGCAGCCAGAATAAAGCCACGCAACCACACCACAAACAGGAGCGGGTCGCCTTGCGAAAGCTTCGCGCTCAATCCAAAAAAGAACTGTAACACTGGTGGATAAATCGAAAAGTAACTCGGTGAATTCAAAAACGGAAGCAGCTCTCCAAACGAAGCACTCAATCCAGATTCAGCCCAATCAATTGGGAGCATTTCGTACGGGGATTGCCCCTGTGCCACCAACATTCCGTCCCACAGGTATCGCCAAAAGTCATCCGATAACTCAGGAAAACAGAACAAGTAAACGAAGCGAAGTGCCATGCCCATCGCTAGCATTTTCTTCACACTCATTTTCTGGTCGGCCCACTGAATAAGAAACACCAACCACAGGAATGCAAACGAAGCCAGCACTGCTACGGTGTGCTCCCGATTTATCAATAGTGCAAACGATAAATGAATTTGAAACGCGGCAAAAAACAGCAACCGATATGCCCACTTCGGCAACATCAGATACGGATTACGCTGTGCTTAACCGAATAGAAGAAAATGCCTGCAAATCCCAACGCCAACAGGGCGTGATAAGGCACAAACGGATACAGGCCGTGAGCACACGAAAACCAAATAGCTAGACCAAAATACACAGCCAAAATCCCTTCAAAAATGGCGATGGTTGGAATGGGTGAACGAGCATACTGATTGTCCTTCACCTGAGTCTCTTTACCCACAATATTAAACTTGGGCGTGCGTACAAACGGGCTCTTAATTCCTAAATATCCTTCCATCACAGCAATAGAATTAAACAAGGACAATCCCATTGAAAGGCTCAGAAAAATCGGGAAGTAAACTAGGAAGCTCAACGTGGTAGTAAACGCATTTGCATGGCGTTGCCTCAGGGTAACCCAATAAAAACCAGACAGCAGAATGAAGCCTAAAAAGAACACACCCGAATAAGTCAGAATCGTCCGTTCTATCGCTCCTTCCGAAATAAAGTAAAGCAACGGAACACTGAAGATGGCCGCCAAAAACACGCAGATAAAGATGCCCGTGTTCAGCAAATGGAACACCGCATGTAGCTTCACATGAAAAGGCAAGTCCGATTTAACAATTGTTCGAAGATTCTTCCGCGCCACTTCTGCCCCGCCCTTGTTCCAACGGTATTGCTGCGACCGCACCGCTTGGATAAACGCAGGAATTTCCGCTGGCGATGTAAACTCTTCCACATACTTCAATTTCCAGCCCTTCAGCTGCGCCCGATAACTTAGGTCAAGGTCTTCCGTCAGCGTATCGGCACTCCACCCACCGGATGTTTCGATGCATTCTCGCCTCCAAACTCCTGCCGTACCATTGAAATTCATAAAATCTCCGTTCGAATTCCTTCCCTTTTGCTCTATAGTGAAATGTGCATCTAACGCCATTCCCAGCAAACGAGTAAGTACATTATAATCCTTGTTCAGGTGCTCCCACTTGGTTTGAACCAACCCAATCTCCTCATCCTTGAAATACGGCAACGTCTTCAACAAGAAATCCTTCTCGGGCAAAAAGTCTGCATCAAAAATGGCAATGAACTCACCTTTGGCCGCCTTCATTCCATATTCAAGCGCACCCGCTTTAAATCCAACACGTTCGGGCCGTCTCACATGATGAATGTCAATCCCCAACTTCCCGATTTCACCTACCAATCTAGCGGTCAGTTCTACCGTTTCATCGGTGCTATCATCCAGCACTTGAATCTCCAACAAATCGGTCGGATAATCCATTTCGGCCACCTTACGCAGTAACCGCTCCACCACATACAACTCATTATATATGGGAAGCTGAATAGTTACGTGCGGCAACTCCTTCGGCAATTCCAATACCTCTGTTTTCTGTCGCTTCGATTTCAAGTACAGATATGTCAGGTGCGCCTGCACCAAGCTATACACCAATATGCACAGCAAGCACAGCAAATACACCCCGAAAATGACGTAACCTAGTAGCATACTACCTGTAAAGAGTTTGCTGATTGCACCATGGCTCAGACAATCTAGAGTCAGATTTTCCAGATGGAACATTCAGATGTTCGTCATGCTGAGGCACGAAGCATCTCTTCCCTTCTACCCCAAACAGAGATTCCTCGTCCCTCGGAATGACAAAATAAACTTGGTGGAGGCACATTAGGTCAAAGGTATTTGAACAAGGTTAGAATAATCTTGTAGCCAGCCCCAATCGTTCCCTTTATCGTTCCAGAGACTTTGGATTCTCCAATTCTGACACGATAATTAACCGGAACCTCAATACAACAGAACTTCTGCTTTGCTGCCTTTATCTGCATTTCTACCGTCCAACCATAGGTCGGATCGTTCATTTCCAATGCCAAAAGGCTCTCGTATTTCATTGCTCTAAACGGACCTAAATCTGTGAAGGTCACGCCATAAAACAACTTCAATAATCGCGTAGCCAGCCAATTCCCAAATACTTGCTGTGGAGTCAAACTCCCACTTTCTGAGTTCCCTAATGCCCGCGACCCAATTACTAAATCGGCTTTCTCCTCCAAAATGGGAGCAATAACCTCACCCATCTGATTGGGATAATCGGAATGATCGCCATCCAGAAACACAACAATATCTGGCTTCCCTTCTTGCTTTGCGATAAAGTCCATTGCTTTCAAACACGCATTACCGTAGCCCGCTTTTGGCTCAAAAACAACCGTAGCACCATGCTTCTCTGCTACTTCTGCCGTTGCATCAGTCGAATTATTGTTGGCAACAACCACATTTCGAACTAAGTCTTTCGGAATTTCATCCAGCACCAAACCTATTGCGTCTGCCTCGTTGTACGCAGGGATAATCACATCAATAATTGGTTTGGAATGCATAGCGCAAAGAAGCTAGGATTAGCCCTCTTCCTCGGTCAGTTCAGCGACAGCACCTTGCTTTTGGGTTTCCATCAACGAGCGCATCGCACTTTTAATATTGCGGAATTCCTCTTCTCGTTCCTGCTCACTTTCATCCACCATCAGCGTAGTTTCTCCGATAGAGGCGTCATCAGAAAACGCAACTTTCTTCCCGAAAGCTGATGTTTCCTCAAAACCAACTAGCACAGAGAGAGCAGCATTCTTGTTCCGCTTCATTGGCCGACTCAAGGCCATCACCATAAACTTCTGACTTCCACTTTTAGTCACGAAACGATGACAATGCGCCTTTACATCTGTTCCCAAATTATTGAATACAGAAGCATCCAACCATTCGCGACAATGTTTTTCAAGTAGCGTGATATTCTTAGGATTGCGTGTTCGAGAAAGGTGCAATTGCTTTTTCAAAGCAGTCATTTGCTCCTTCTTTTTATGGTCGAAACGCATAAAGAACATGCCGCTCAACCCAAAATGTTTCGGAATGATATTGATGAGACGAATCATAAACATCTCAGGAGAACTGTTGTACATCTCCAAGATATTCAGCAGCGCCTTATCATTCCACTTCGGCTCGGCAAAAAACGCCTCCAGTTGGCCTCCTAGCCCTTCGGGCGAGATAAGCACGGCTCCAGCGAAATAACTCGCGCGGCTGTTGTTCAAAACATGGTCGAAACTGGTTGCACGAGGCCAAGGCGTCATCACTGCGCGCTCACCGCTCATCTCCAAAAACTGATAGCCAATTTCCTTGGCGTAGAGGAAAGCTTTCTGGTTTTCGGCCATTTTCGCATTAATCAAAATCTTCTTCGCATCCTCAATAAATACCGAACGAATATGGGTCAACTCTGGGTATTCTTTCAGGTCGTTTTCCTCAACCGTATATCCAAACTTATCTTTTAGAATACTCTTCAAAACATCAGAAGAAATGACACCATCAACTGGCAAATCATATGCCTTTCTAAAGCGACTGACCTCCTTTTCAATGTCTTCGAAGTAATTATCATGCATCTCCTGATAAGAACGAAGCATAGCGAAATACATATTTTCCTGAGTAAGGTTATAGGTATTCGCAATCTGCGCAATGGTGCTTATGAAGGCCGAAACTTTAAGCGGTGCACTCGAAATAATCTCAATCAACTTCCCCTTGTCAATCCCGAAAAGTTCTAACGGAAGTTCGTCAAGCAAACCAGTATTTAGAATCTCGCCAACAGGCGCAAGTTGCTTATCCAGCTTAATGGAAACCATCCTGTCATAAGGAACATCCAAAGCGGTAGCAAGTGTTGCTACCTTTTCTGCTTTTGGGTACTTTTTCCCTTTTTCAATCTCATTCAAATAAGAAACGGACAAGCCCGATTTTTCAGACAACTCAGATTGCGACAACTTCCTAGAAGTGCGCAATTGCCTGAGTTTCAGACCAAAAATGAGTTTGATGTTTTCTTCTCCGAGTGCCATAATCGTCTCAATAGACAGTCACAAATATACGCTCAACAATGATGCGAAAACAATAATTCGAGCAAATTTCCGCGTTTAGCGAATTTTCGCTAAAAGTGTCATTTCCATTATTATCTTTGCAGCAAATTCAAGGACATGTCAGAACTAACAGTAGCTATGGAAGGCGTTGAAATAAAAGGAGAATTGAAAGCTGGGTATGGAGAAATTCTTACTGCGGATGCCGTTGCATTTGTGGTAAAACTGCATCGTGCTTTTAATGGTAGAAGAAAGGAACTATTGGCTGCTCGTCAAGGGCGTCAAGCGGAAATCGATAACGGAAAGTTTCCAGACTTTCTTGCTGAGACTGCCCACATCCGCGAAAGCGAATGGACGGTTGCTCCACTTCCTGAAGACCTATTAGATAGAAGAGTTGAGATTACTGGTCCTGTTGACCGTAAAATGGTAATCAATGCCTTGAACTCAGGCGCCAAAATGTTTATGGCGGATTTTGAGGACAGCAATTGCCCGTCTTGGGACAACAACCTTAGCGGACAGATTAATCTTCGTGATGCCAACGCAAGAACCATCACGTTTGAAAATCCAAAAAACGGCAAGAAATACGCACTTAAGGATGAAGTTGCAACGCTGCTTGTTCGTCCTCGTGGATGGCATCTATTAGAAAAAGGGTTGATGATAGATGGTGAGCCTTGCTCAGGTGGTCTATTCGACTTCGGTCTTTATTTCTTTCATAACGTTCACCAATTATTGGAGAACGGAAGTGGACCTTACTTCTATCTTCCAAAAATGGAAAGCCATTTAGAAGCTCGTTTATGGAACGATGCTTTCGTATTGGCACAAAACGAATTAGGAATTGAGCAAGGAACAATCAAAGCGACTGTTCTTATCGAGACAATTCTTGCCTCTTTCGAACTACATGAAATTCTTTGGGAGCTTAAAGACCACTCTGCAGGTTTGAACTGCGGACGTTGGGATTACATCTTTTCTTACATCAAACGTTTCAGAAACCATCCAGAGTTTGTGGTTCCTAACCGTGATCAAGTAACGATGGCGTCTCCATTTATGGATGCCTACTCACGATTGGTGATTCAAACGTGCCACAAACGTGGTGTTCACGCCATGGGCGGAATGGCTGCTTTCATTCCTATTAAAGGAGATGAAGAAGCAAATGCCACTGCCGTTGGAAAAGTGCAGAATGACAAGATTCGCGAAGCGAAAAACGGACACGATGGAACATGGGTTGCACACCCAGGATTGGTTCAAACGGCATTGGATGTTTTTAACGAATACATGCCAACTCCAAACCAAATCACTAAAGAGAGAACCGAAACTATTACCGCTGCTGATTTAATTGAAGTTCCAAAGGGAACCATCACAGAAGAAGGCGTTCGTAAAAACATCAACGTTGGTATTCTTTACATCGAAAGCTGGTTACGCGGAAATGGTGCTGCTGCCATCTACAACTTGATGGAAGACGCGGCAACTGCAGAGATCTCGAGAACTCAAGTTTGGCAATGGATTCAGCGTGGAGCTGAAATGGAAGACGGCCGAAAAGTTTCTTACGAAATGGTGGAAGGATTTATTCCGTCAGAACTTGAAAAAATCGAAGAATACGTTGGGAGTGACGCTTTCAACAACGGCAAATTTGAATTGGCAACGGAGCTTTTCAAGAAGCTGGTTGCAACCGAGGAATTCGAGGAATTCCTTACCCTGAACGCATACAACTACATCTAAAAATAGTGAATAGCGACCAGCGAAAAGTGAATAGCGGTCGTGTTTAAACCGAGACTAAAAACTACTAACTATAAGAACATGAGTAATCCACAAACTAACTACGTTTCTGCATTAGAAACGGTAAAAAATCTGAAAGCAAAGTATGGTGATGCTTGGGGAGAAATCAACCCAGAGCACGCTGCCCGAATGGTAACTCAAAACCGTTTCAAAACGGGATTGGATATTGCAAAATACACGGCAGCTATTATGCGTGAGGACATGGCTGCTTACGATGCAGACCATTCAAAATACACACAATCTTTAGGTGCTTGGCACGGGTTTGTGGCGCAGCAAACAATGATTGCCGTGAAGAAACACCACAAGACAACTAAAAGAAGATACATCTACTTGTCTGGTTGGATGGTAGCAGCTTTGCGTTCTGAGTTTGGTCCGTTGCCTGATCAGTCAATGCACGAAAAAACGTCTGTACCAAGTTTGATCGCTGAGATCTATGATTTCTTGAAGCAAGCAGATGCAACTGAATTGAACGACCTTTTCCGTAGAAAAGCTGCAGGTGAGGATGTTCAGGATCAGATTGACAACTTCGAAACGCATGTAGTTCCAATTATTGCTGATATAGATGCTGGTTTCGGTAACGAAGAAGCAACTTACCTATTGGCGAAGAAAATGATTGAGGCTGGTGCTTGCGCTCTTCAAATTGAAAACCAAGTTTCTGATGCGAAGCAATGTGGTCACCAAGACGGTAAAGTAACCGTGCCACATGAGGACTTCATCGCGAAGCTGAATGCATTGCGTTACGCTTTCCTAGAATTAGGAGTTGAAGACGGAATTGTTGTAGCTCGTACAGATTCTGAAGGTGCTGGATTGACACAGAAACTACCTGTTTCAATGGAGCCAGGAGATCTTGCTTCTCAATATTTGGATTTTGTCGATGCTGAAGAAGTAACGCTTGATGAAGTAAACGACAACGATGTCCTTCTAAAAAGAAATGGAAAATTGGTTCGTCCGGTGCGTATGCCAAACGGTCTGTATAAATTCAGAGCAGGCACGAATATCGATAGAGTTGTATTGGATTGTATTACCAGTTTACAGCATGGCGCTGACCTACTTTGGATTGAAACTCCAACTCCAGATGTAGATGCGATTGCTGACATGGTGAACAGAGTGAAAGCTGTAGCACCTAACGCAAAATTGGCTTACAACAATTCTCCATCATTCAACTGGACATTGAACTTCCGAGAGCAAGCTTACAAGCGTTGGGAAGCAGAAGGAAAAGACCTTTCTGATTACGATGCAAACGATTTGATGAACGCGAAATACGATGATTCTGAATTGGCTAAGGATGCAGATGAGAAAATCAGAACTTTCCAAGCTGACTCATCAAGAATCTCTGGTATTTTCCATCACTTGATTACGCTACCAACCTACCACACAACTGCGCTACATATGAACGATCTTTCTAAAGGATACTTCGGAGAAGACGGTATGCTAGCTTATGTTGGAGGTGTTCAGCGTCAGGAAATCCGTAAGGGAGTTTCTTGTGTGAAGCATCAGCGTATGGCAGGTTCAGACCTAGGTGATGACCACAAAGAATTCTTTGCTGGCGATAAAGCCTTGAAAGCTGGCGGTGCTAAGAACACAGCAAATCAGTTTGAGGTAGCCGGCTGATTAAATTAAGATATTGGTTAATAGAAGCCCCAATCGGAAACGGTTGGGGCTCTTTTGTTGCACAATTGTTTTACCAACAATCTTCATCACGAACGTTTAAGAAACTCGTTTGTTTACTGGAAGCTTCCAATACTTCACTAAACAAAAAGCAAGTCAATTCAGACAATTTATATTAAGACAAACCTTAGTCAACAAGCATAAATTATGTTTACAATAAGTGCAGTCATGAACGTATAAAGACATTAAGTTGTAGCCTACTGGCTTGTAGTAACTGGGAATGAAACTCTGTCCAACAAAAAAGCCGTTTAGTTTGAACTAAACGGCTTTTCAATATCAATTAGACCTCTTCTTAATACTCCCAAAGGTCGTGTTCAAGAACGAAAATATCTTCCTTAATCTTTTCTGCTTCTAGAAGCTGATCGATACCGTTCAACATGTAATCAGCAATTTGTCTATCATAAACGTTTTTCTCCTTGTAGATATAAGACCCAAACATTCTCTTCCAAAAGATGTCCTCTAGAGTTCTTCGTTCAGCATCATTCTGTCGGTTAAAAACCTCAGCGCTAGCAAAGATATTCCTAGCCTCTGGGAAATAAACCCAAAACATTGGCTCCTTACCTCTAACTTCTCCAGTTGTTCTGTCGATGTTATCTGCCACCGGCTGAATTCCAATAATTCTTACATCAAGAATCGACTTTTGACGGTCAAAGAACCAATCTTCCTTAAGTCTCATCTCCTTAACATTGGCAGGATTGAACTCCTCCTCAATCACCGTCATTTGAAGGTCGTAGGGTGGATCTGGGCTCTCGATGTATTGTGTATCGATAAAACTCAGCTTCCGTTCAATCTCAGCTTTAGTGAGTGTCATTGTAAACTCATCATCCAACGGATCATAAGCAGTTAAACTCCCCTCTCTTACAGCCTCAATAATAACTTGAGTAAGACTTCTTCTGTTCTTAATCGGTTCAGTTGGATAGTACAAAGGATGATTAATCTTCTCTCGAAGGTCAAGCTTTCGCCAAATCCGAGTTGCCCACATTACATCTGCTTCACGCAGGTGAGTGTATGGTATAACCTTTCTTGTTGGATAATGCTCTTTAACATACACCCCGTCTAAAACGTTTTGGGCTACTGCTTCTACAACCGAAAAGGTTGAAACTCCAAGAGCTATCGTCAATATGGCAAGCAACTTTTTCATGGCAATCATGCTTTAGTTTAAACTTCCTTCTTTACCTAATTTTCAAACTAACAGGCGAAAGGTCTTTAGGGGTAACGCCAGAAGCAGGTCGATTATTTTCATCGAGCATAACCGCTTTGATGTTTTCAATATAAACCCTAGAACCTTTTTTAAGCCTTTTAATCTGATTCAAATCTCCAGCTGGAATTTTACTACCAGTAACCTGCTTTGTAATAAGGTCTGTTCCAACTTGGAATACAAGATCAAACTTGGTTACCTTAAAGAACAGCTCAAAATCAAAGTTTTCCATTTTAGGAATCACCGTTGGTGCGGCCGCTAATCGGTTTGCAGAAACAAGTCCTCCTTTGGTACCAGCAATTGTTGCTACCGGTGCAGGCACATCCTTAACACGGAATTCAAACTCTCCCATCTTACGCTGCTTCCCATCAACTTCGGCAGAAACAATAACCTTTGCTTTAGAACCACCTTTTACTTCAGCAATGTAATGGCCACTACCAGATTTAGCATCTTTCTTAAGCGAGCCACCAGTTAATGACGGTTTAACCAATTCTGGTGCTACACCAGGTACAGAAACAGAAATTGGGTTTTTAACTCCTCGGTAAAGTACATTCATCTTTGTTGGAGAAACAACAACTCCTGACTTCATTACCATGTACTCACCTTCAAACGGATAGCTCAAGAACTTTCCTGAAGGAGCTTTTACCTTGATAATACCGGAGTACTTCTGAAGCCCTTCTCTAGTAGCTTTAACAGTGTAGGTCCCAACACCTCTATCTACAACCACTGATGAGCTATCAATAGATCCAATAATGGTATTAGTAGAGGTATCTACCTTACCTATCTGCACCTGAGGATTTTGAGTTGTACTAAATGCCGCAACAAAAATTTCTGCGTTGTAATCATCGCCATGAAAAACAAGATTTGGCGCAATTACCTTTGCTGCAAGTGTGTCAAATTTAAAGTCACTCGCATCAACCTCACCATACAGATACTTAATCACATCTGACTCCGCGTTCCGAACATCGGTCTGAATCTTACTTAGATTGGTTACAACCGCAGCCAAAGGAATATGGTAAAAGTTTGCTAGCGCCCAATTCTGCTTCTCGCTTGCGCTAATTTGCAACATAGTGTCCGTATTGAAATTCTTTTCCAACGCATCTATGATTGACTGTCCTTTCTTTGGATCAACTTTAGACGACAGATTAGCTTTAAATGCACTAATCATATCCATAAGTTGCTGCGCAGTCCACTGACCTTGCTTCAATTTCCCTTCTTCACCACCAATCAAAATATTTGTAGGTGTGTCGTAGTTATCCTTAGAATTAACATTTCTAAGAGAAAATATCGCGGCCACAGAATCTAAATCACCAGCTTGACGAAGCTTGCCAATTTCGGTGGAATCTAACTTATCTGTTTTTAAAATTAGTTGCTGCTTCAATAGCTCAATGTGATTATACAACGAGTCCGCAGATCCTTTAATCTGTAAAGCCTTGTTGTAAAAAGGTCTAACCTTTTTTTCATCATTTGCTAAAGCAGCGCCAAATGCATCGTACTGCGACTGGTTTTTGCCAGTAAAGTTCGCGTTCGTTACAAGTAGGCTGTCGTTAATAAGAATGAACGAGTTTAGAATCTCCTTGGATACGTTCAACGCCAAAAGGGCGGTGAGTACCAAGTACATCATCCCGATCATTTTCTGCCTTGGGGTTTCTTTTCCTCCTGCCATTTTAAATCAGTTCAATACTGTTTATGTAAGACTTAAAGAGAATTAACCCTGTGTTCTGTTCATTGCAGACAGCATATTACCATACACTGTATTCAAAGAACTGATGTTCTGTGCAAGTTGAGAAACCTCTTCTTTGTACTTCTTAGCATCGTCAACAGACTCATTAAGAGTACCCATGAGGTCATTCATTCCACCATACAATTCATCAGAAGTTTCAAGGAATTGCTTAGTTCCAGCAAGTTGTTGCGTGTACTGAGAATTCAATTCTGTGATATTTTCGGCCATTTTCTTCATTTCAGAACCGAAATCTACGCCTTCACCATCAACAACCATTGCTCCAAGTGAAGCAGATGCTTTAGTGTAAGCATCAGACAATCCACCAACAGTCTCAGAAGCTTTCTTAACATTACCAACGTATTCTTCTGTAGCAACAGAAGCGTCTGTAATATCGCTCATCTTAGCAACGTTATCTCCTAAAGAACGAAGGTTATCCCCTAAGCTTTCAATAAGTTCAGGTCCTATTTTCGCATCTTCTAGTAAGCTATCTAACTCCTGAGAAGGAGAACCGCCTATTTGACCATTCCCTCCGTTACCTCCACCCTCTCCAGGGATTCCAGCAAGTTCAGGATACACAAGGCTCCAATCTGGATCCTCATGTGGCTTTTCAAAAGCCGAGAAAAAGAAAATTATCGCTTCAACAGATAATCCAACAACAAGCATTGGACCAGCACCAGGCCAGTGTTGAATTTTAAACATCGCTCCAACAATTACAACTGCTGCTCCGAAGCCGTATAGCTTCGCCATGAAACTTTTCCACTTTTTCCCCTGCATGACTTTCTAAATAATTAGGTTAATACTTGTTTGGTTTATTGCAATTAAAAATCTGCCTTATCCCTTCCTAGGAAGGTCATTACTGTTCTAAATCCGACATAACATTTAGCCGTATCTTGATACTCATAAGTTCTTGTACCAGTCTGAAGGTAGTATCCTATATCTTTCCATGAGCCTCCACGAATAACTTTTCGTTTAAGCGATGGAGGATCAGAATCCTTAGCTTCATAAAAATAATCTGGGTTCAAATCATGCGTAAAGCTGAATGCGCTTTCATCATAAGCATTCTTCGTCCACTCAGCTACGTTTCCTGCCATACAGTACAAACCGTAATCATTCGGAGCATATCGATACACCTTTACAGAGTGAAAACCACCATCTGCCACATAATTACCACGTAATGGCTTGTAGTTTGCCAAGAAGCAACCACGACTGTTTCTAATGTAAGGACCTCCCCAAGGATACGGTGACAAATCCAGTCCACCACGAGAAGCATATTCCCATTCTGATTCTGATGGCAATCTGAAATCCTGAACAAACGATTCTTCATTTGCTCTTAACCAGCTGTTTAGAAGTTGTGTTCTCCAAATACAAAATGCTCTCGCTTGCTTCCAGGTAACCCCAACAACCGGATAATCATCAAAGGCTGGGTGCCAGAAATACATGTTTGTCATCGGCTCATTAAACGAGTACGTGAAATCATGAATCCAAGCTAATGTATCTGGATAAACATTTATTATATCTCTCTTGATGAATACCGAACGGTCTTTCATCCCCTGCTCTCGGTTTTCTTTTCGAGCTGCTTCTTTCAAGTCTATCCAGAAGTACTCAAAGTTTAACTTACGCGTATCAATCTCGCGCCTTCTGTAAAATCTTTCGTGTTCAGGAAGATACATCTCTTCGAGTATCTCCATGTACTCCTCGTCATCATATTCTATGTCTTCATCCCAATTAATACGTTCGCCATATTCTCCTTCTTCAAGAATATGATCTTCTCCTATTAACAGGTGAGCAATTGAGTCTTTAACCCAATACACAAACTGACGATATTCATTATTTGTGATTTCGGTCTCATCCATGTAGAATGCCTGAACCGACACTGTTTTAGCCTTTGAGGTAACAGCATAAGGAACATCCTGATCACTAGGCCCCATATTATAACTACCCATTGGAATGTAAAGCATGCCATATGGATCATCCATATACCACTCTTCACGTCCTTGAACACCAACCAACTGACCACGGCCGTAATTACCACAGCTAGACAAGCTACTAATAGCAGCGGCTAGTACTGAAAGAAAGAGCAACTTTTTCATTGTATCTCTTTTTGAAATGACATGCATAGGGAAAAGGCTCGCCATAATGGTTAACATCGATTGAATAAACTGTTTCGTAATTGACATCCCTAAAACTTTTACCAATTATCCACCACAATTGGTACCAGCCATGCTGTAACGAAACTTATTTTCAAATGTTGCAAAAAATGTTGTTGAATTACAGGAACCTTACGTTTCTGTAGCGTTGATTAACCGCTGGAGACGTCAGTTTATGACAATATCCAAGCATGATTTCGTGAGAACCGCTACTGTAGCTATTAAGGCCATTTGTAGTTACATCATACGAGTAACCTACTTTGAATCCTTTAACATTTACACCAGCCATAATACCTACTGCATCATCAATTCTGTAAGAAACACCAGCCCAAACCATGTTTTTCCATAACGCTCTTAGATTAATGTCAAATTGAGTTGAAGCTGCATCTGTTTTCAAGAATACAGATGGAGCAAGACCCCAAGTTGGATTAATATCCCAAGTATATCCGGCCATTGCGTAGTAATGACGAGCCACTGTGTATTCGCTCAACGTAGAACCTTCTTCAAATTCGATTGTTGGTCCAATCAGGTGATTTGCTGAAACACCAGCATACAATTTATCTGTGTGATAGTATAGACCAAACCCTAAATCCGGAGCAACACCACTAGACTTTGCATTAACAATATTAGGGTCGTTTTCCTGAATTGGATCTAACTGAGAACCATCAAGCGTATTGAACAATACTCCACCCTCGATTCCGATTCCTAACGTACCAGGACCCAAATCCCAACGAAAAGCATAAGAAAGCTTTACACCTCCAGAATACTGAGCTCCGAGTTTATCTGACAAAATAGAAAGACCAACACCCCCGTGTAAAGCCTTAACTGTTGCATCTACATTAACCACGGTTGTAATAGGACGACCATCAAAACCAACCCATTGTTGTCTGTGTAGCGCATTGGCACAAATACCATTGTTACTACCTGCATATCCAGCATTGGAATACAGTCTATTAAACATGTTCATTGTGAACTGCGGGTCTTGCTGAGCAAACACCGTTGTTCCAACGAACATTAGGGTAATAGAAGCAATAGCAGTAAAAGTCTTTTTCATATCTCGTTATTCGATTTCCTTCTTTTTCCTTTGTTTCTCAGTCAAACGCTACTTTTCCCAAGAGGCGGCTAAGTAAACAAAAATTTCCTTCAACATCAAGTTGTTAATTCGATTAATCGACTAAAAACACATACGAATATCGTGTCTGGCATTATTTAATTAGCCTAATTTTTGAAATGTTTGCCACCAACGATTAGGTACTTCGCCTTGCCCCGCAAGCAAATAATCGTTGTACGAACACGGAACCATAAAGTGTCTTTGGTACTTAGCTCCACGCTTAGATGGGTACGGAACTTCCATCCACCACCTATCACTTCTTGAGCTTTTATAGAACACTACATCGTACTGACCATCCTCGAGTGTGACTGTGTATTTAGTGTATTCGTTCTTGTCAGCAAACGGATAATCTTTCTTTCTGCTATCAACACCGCTAATAAAATACCAAACCAGTTGCGCTACCAACTCAACAGATTGCGAATCTCCTTTATCTAACAAACCATTGTACAATCCGAAGGATGAAAGCTTATCGCTTAGCCCTGAGTAACGAGCTATAGCACAAGCCTGTTCCCCATAAAGTCCGTTTGGTTCCTTTCTAAAATTCTCCGGAAAATCTGAAGTTCTAATGCTGCTCAAATCAAACGAAACCATATCGGCACTTCTAACTACAGGCTCTACTTCTTCTAAATCGGATTGAACTTCTCCCAACCTCAATGCATCGAAATACATGTTCTTCATCAAATCCAACTCATCAGGAATAATATGATGTGTTTGAAAGGCCAGATTGCTGAAATTGAATAGAATATTTGGTTGATGCAGAATAATCTTCTGTAGATATCTATCGGCTTCAACATCGGCATTTGCTTCGCCTAAATCGAACCTAGAATCAACACACGCGAGGTTTACAACCTGCTCCAATTTTTCGTACGCCAGATAATTAGCGTAGGTAAGGTCCTGACTTCCTCCAAGAATAACTGCAATCCCTCCTTGCTTAATTATTGCTGCAACAGAATTTGAAATTGCATAGTACGTGTCTTCAACTGTTTCTCCCTGGGTGATGTTTCCCAAATCGAAAACATCAATATTAGAAAAGTGGTTTTTAAGCTGATAAAAGCTTTTTCGAACTGAGGTCAACCCGTTTAGTGAACCAAATTCTTGTGCCGCTCTTCTACTTTCGCTTACGCCAAAAATGGCAACAGAACCTGGAGTTACCTCAGGAAACTCAACATCTTCTGTAAACGTTTGAATCTTTTCTCCAAGAGAACCTTTTTCTTGAAGCGATGAAACTTCTTCAGAAACAGGCTCAAAAAATAATGCGATATCAGAAACCATTATTTCTTTTTCCTACCTCCACGCTTTGGCTTATCCGGAGTATTGGCTATAATTTCAAGGCAATCGGCCAAGGCTAAAGACTCAGGTTCTGTTCCTTTCGGGATTCTGAAATTCTTCTTCCCTTTAGAAATGTAAGGCCCGTATCTACCGTTTTTGACCTGAATTACATCATCTCCGTCTGTAAACTCGTTGATGAGCATTTTTTTCAATTCCTCTCTCTTGGCCTCAATCAACTCTATCGATTTCTCCTTAGTAATAGTCATCGGGTCTTCGTCTCCAATAGAAACGTAAGACTTTTTGTGCCGAACGTACGGTCCGTATTTACCTACGCCAATGGTCAAAACCTCGCCTTCAAACTCACCAACTTCTCTAGGAAGTTTGAATAACTCCAACGCTTGTTCTAGTGTTACTTCCTCCATTCTATGTCCAGGAGGGATGCTAGCAAACTTTGGTTTTTCCTCGTTTTCTGCTTCACCAATCTGAACCATCGGCCCAAACCGACCTAATCTCGAATAAACGTTACGACCAGAATTCGGGTCAACTCCGAGCAATCTTTCTCCCGTTGCTCTTTTTGCGTTCTTTTCAGTTTCTACAGTTGTTACGTGAAATGGCTTGTAAAAGGAATCAATCATTGATGTCCACTCCTTTTGTCCTTCAGCAATTTCATCAAACTCCTTCTCTACCTGAGCGGTGAAACTGTAATCAAGAATATCTGTGAAATTCTCAACTAAAAAGTCTGTTACAACCTTACCTATATCCGTTGGGAAAAGCTTGGTTTTTTCTGCACCAGCCATTTCCGTTTTAGTCTCTTCTTTTAGCCCATCGCTATCTAAAACAATGTAGCCGTAGCTTCTTTCCTTCCCTTCTCTACCTTCCTTAACCACATATTTTCTATTAATAATAGTGTTGATGGTTGGGGCGTATGTAGATGGACGGCCAA
Source organism: Flavobacteriales bacterium (assembly GCA_049608805.1). GTDB lineage: Bacteria > Bacteroidota > Bacteroidia > UBA10329 > UBA10329 > UBA10329. Next base: position 20,436 of record JBMYXX010000015.1, read on the forward strand.
TGCCGAGCTCCTCTAGTTTCTTAACTAAACTTGCCTCGGTGTATCTCGCTGGCGCATGGCTGAACCTCTCAACGCCTTCAATCTTGTTGTAGGTCAAATCTTGACCTACCGCCAAATTTGGAAGCATACCCTTTTGATCCTCATTCTCGTCATCGGTACCTTCCATGTACACCTTTAGAAAACCATCAAACTTGATGATTTCGCCTTGGGCAACAAATTTCAAATCTGAACTAGAAATCGAAATTGTAACGGTAGTTTTCTCTAATTGAGCATCTGCCATTTGTGAGGCGATGGTTCTCTTTCTGATAAGGTCATATAAGCGCTGATGTCCATCATCACCTTTCACCTTTATCTTATCCATGTACGTAGGGCGAATGGCCTCGTGTGCCTCTTGCGCTCCCTTAGACTTTGAACTGTATTTCCTAGTCTTTGAATATTCCTCTCCGTAGCTTTTGGTAATCTCATCTTTAGCCGCGTTCAGTGCCAAATCAGAAAGGTTTACACTATCAGTTCTCATATAAGTGATGTTACCTTGCTCGTATAAATCCTGAGCAACCTTCATGGTTCTGGTAACGCCATAGCCAAGTTTTCTACTTGCCTCTTGCTGAAGAGTTGATGTTGTAAAAGGTGCCGCTGGAGTTCTTTTCGCAGGCTTTTTAACTAAGTCTGCTACTTTAAAATCGCCAGACTGGCACGCTTCAATAAATGCTTTAGCTTCTTCTTGAGTATCAAAGCGTTTAGAAAGTTCGGCCCGAAACTCGCTGCCGTCTACACTAAAGAATGCTAGCACTCTAAATGCAGACGTAGGCACAAATTGCTCTACTTGTCTTTCTCGCTCTACAATAAGTCTAACAGAAACAGACTGAACCCTTCCTGCCGAAAGGTTCGGCTTTACCTTCTTCCATAAAACCGGAGAAAGTTCATAACCCACCAATCTGTCAAGAATTCTTCTCGCCTGCTGGGCATTTACTAAATCGGTGTTAATGCCACGCGGATTATCAACTGCGTTGAGGATAGCCGACTTGGTAATCTCATGAAACACGATTCTACGTACCTTCTCATCTTTTAAACCCAACGCTTCTTGAAGGTGCCATGAGATAGCTTCCCCTTCGCGGTCCTCATCCGAAGCCAACCAAACCAACTCTGCCGACTTGCTTAACTTCTTTAGCTCCTTTACAACCGCCTCTTTATCCTTAGGAACCACATAATCTGGCTCATAGTTGTTTTCTACATCTACCGACAGTTTTTTAGAAGGCAAATCGCGGATATGCCCAAAACTGGACTTTACTGTATAGTCCTTTCCAAGGAATCCTTCAATGGTCTTGGCTTTGGCTGGTGACTCAACAATTACAAGGTTCTTCATATGGTTAGAAGGGGGTTTGAGTTAGGGGCACAAAGAAAACCAAATATTGAAAACGGAAAAGTTAATCGTTAACACTTGGCATTTTCACCACAAACTTGGCGCCTTTAGGCTCATTATCTACTACAGAAATCTCGCCTTGGTG